>JAJZPK010000167.1 GCA_021811205.1 Pseudomonadota bacterium | reverse complement strand
GCTCGTTGACGGCCCTCAGGCGCTCACCCTGGATGAACTGCCCTATTTTCTGGAAGACGTGGCCATTGCACGTGAAGCTTTCGAAAAACGCGTCATTCTTGACAACAGATTCAAGAATTCAGGGTGATTCGACCTTGACCCAGATCCTTTGATCATTTCCTCCGGCCTGGATGCTATCGTTTTCCATTATCTGCCCTGAGCCTCCGATTTCCATCCATTCGCCCAGTTTGCCCTCAATCTTCGTGGAAAGCCTGGTCAGGTCGACCGCGCCCGCAGTCGGGCGATCGAGCATGGGACTGACATCGAGAGAAACCTTGCCGCCGTTCAAATGAGCAAGCACATAGAAACCGCTCGTCACCGCCCGCGTCACTGCAGACGCGCCGCTGCCGTACGGGCCATAAAAAACGGCATTGTTCTCCTGGACCGTTCTCCCCACCCGGATGTATGCCGGACTTCCCTCAACTGTCCTGACATAGGAAGCGTGGCCCGAATCCGTGCTGTAGCTGTCGTCATCAGGCGGCCCTTCCGTGCCAACTCCTTGGTAAACGGTGATTTTCAAGATAGCCTGAACCTTGTCGAGGCGAGCAACCAGTTTTTTGATGTCGCCCATGTGCCGCGCGCGCACAATCAGCTTGTTTCCGCTGCCGGAAATCGCATCCCCTTTGGAAAGCATCGGTTGAATCAACGGAATCATGTCTTCCGCCTGCCTGTGTTTTAGCGTGAAGACCTCGACCGACTGCGCAAGGGCAAGCATAGGCAGCAACAGGAAAAGGACAATCAGCGTCTTCATGCAACACTCCCATGGTTGAAACTTTCCACCGCTTTATGTAGTCTTAGTATCATGTTGAACGATTTTCCACAAGGAGCAAAGATGCAACCCCAAATGCAATATTCGTCCATGCCCTATGCCCTGAATCAGAACAGGGTGTTGCGCAATACCTATGGCTTGCTTGGCCTCACCATGATTCCCACGGTGATCGGCGCGGTAATCGGGATGGGTACGAATTTCGCTTTTCTCGCACGATCCCCGATGGTCGGTTCGCTCGTGATGCTTGCCGTGATGTTCGGGCTGATGTTTGCCGTGGGCGCCAACCGGAACAGCAGCCTGGGGGTCCTCTTCCTGCTGATTTTCACCGGCGTCGCCGGCTGGTTTCTCGGCCCCATCCTGCAAGTCGCGCTGCACCTCAGGAACGGCCCAGAACTGATCGGGATTGCAGCAGGCGGCACAGGCGCCATTTTCCTGAGTCTTGCTACAGTTGCAACCGTATCCAAGCGCGATTTCGGCTTCATGGGCAACTTCCTTTTCGTCGGACTGATCCTCCTCGTCATCGCGTCCCTGGCCAACATTTTCCTGCACATCCCCGCTGCATCCCTCGCCATTTCGGCGATCGCAGTGCTGATTTTTTCCGGATACATCCTGTTCGATGTAAGCCGTATCGTGCAGGGAGGCGAAACCAATTACATCATGGCAACCCTCGCGCTTTACCTCGATATTTACAACATATTCATCAACCTGCTGAGTCTTTTGATGGCGCTCTCAGGCGACAGAGACTAAGCGGAACTAAGCGGACATGCCCTGCAAGAATGCCGCCTCTGCGCGGCATTTTTTCAAGGCACAGGAGGAAGCCATTGAAGAAATTCTGCATCGCAGCCCTGCTCCTTTCATTCAGTTCCCTGAGCTTTGCTGCTGACGTGACCACGCTGCAAGCCGCGCTCGAAGCGGCCAGGCAAAACATGGAAAGCGCCAAGTCAAAGTACCTCGATGCCCAACGCCAGCTTTCCTATCAGAAGAAAATCGTGGCACAGGTCAGGGCGAATCTCGAGAAGGAACAGAAGAATCTTTCAGCCGACCGCAAGCTGCTCGATGAAACCCAGAAAAACTACTACAGCGCCAAGGAGAAGCACGACCGCGCGCAGGCCGTGCTGGACAAGGCCTGGAGCAACCATTGAGTCACCTCGGGTATCGGGTGAACCACAGTTTCGAAAGCTTCATGCAATAACGGCAACCTGCATGACCGCAGGGGGAATGCCCGAAAAGAATGATTCTTTTCTTGCCCCGCGCAAGCATCGCATCGGTCGCCAGAATGATGACCAGAAAGCCCAATCCCGCACCGAAATAGACCATTGCATGCACGATACCGCTCCTTCCAGGGACACGTGAAAATTCTGATCCTGGAATATTGCAGGCATGTGATGGCAGCAGAAAATACGCTAGAATTGCGTTTTGGATTATATCTTGGAGAACTGCATGTCGATGGCTGACCGTGATGGTCTGATCTGGTTTGACGGAAAAATGGTGGAATGGCGCAATGCAACCGTTCATGTCCTTACCCACACCCTGCATTACGGCATGGGCGTTTTCGAGGGAGTACGCGCCTACCAGACAGACAGGGGAACCGCCATTTTCAGGCTGAGGGATCATACCGAGCGCCTTTTCAATTCCGCACACATCCTCGGCATGAAGATCCCTTTCGACGTCGAAACGCTGATGCAGGCACAAATGGACGTCGTCTCGCAAAACAGGCTCGCCTCGGGTTACATCCGCCCCATCGCGTTCTACGGTTCGGAGGCGCTCGGCATTGCCGCAAAGAATCTTTCTGTTCATGTCGCCATCGCTGCCTGGCCGTGGGGAGCCTATCTCGGCCAGGATGCGCTCGAGCATGGCATCCGGGTCAAGACTTCCTCCTTCACGCGCCATCACGTCAACATCACCATGTGCAAGGCGAAAGCCACGAGCAGCTACGCCAATTCCATACTCGCCCACAACGAAGCGGCCCAGGACGGCTATGACGAAGCCCTGCTGCTCGACGTCGACGGGTTCGTCACTGAAGGATCCGGCGAAAACATCTTCATCGTCAAAAAAGGCAAACTCTATACGCCCGATCTCACCTCGGCCCTCGACGGCATCACGCGCGATTCGATCATCCAGTTCGCGGCCGAGATCGGCATTCCCGTGATCGAAAAGCGCATCACGCGCGATGAAATCTATACCGCGGAAGAGGCTTTTTTCACCGGAACGGCGGCTGAAGTCACGCCCATCAGGGAGCTTGACAACAGGCTGATCGGCAACGGCAGCAGGGGACATGTCACGGCCAAGCTTCAGAAAATGTTCTTCGACTGCGTGACCGGAAAGGACGATGCCCGTTCCGACTGGCTGACTTTCATTTGAGGGGAGGAGCATGAGCGAGACGAAAACCCGACTGATCGAAGTCACGGAAAAAGATCTGCCGCTGCATTGCCCGACGCCTTCCATGTCGCTCTGGGATGCGCATCCCAGGGTTTTCCTGCCGATCGAGGAAACGGGGGAAGCCCTCTGTCCCTATTGCGGCACGCTGTACAAGCTCAAGGGAAATGCCAGACGACATCACTGACGCAGTGAAGAAAATCCTGATCGTTTCCCCCTCCTGGGTAGGGGACGCAGTAATGGCTCAACCGCTCTTCAAGCGGCTGAAACATGTGCTCTTCAGCTCTTGCCTGGACTGGTTTTCGTTGCCCTAGTGCGCCCCCCTTTTTTCAAGAATGCAGGAAGTCGACTCGGTCCTCGTCAACCCCTTCAAGCACGGCGAGCTCAAACTGCTCCAGCGCTACCGGTTCGGAAAATCCCTGAAGGGCAAATATGATCAGGTCATCGTGCTGCCGAACTCGTTCAAATCCGCCCTCGTTCCATTTTTCTCCGCCACCCCCATGAGGACAGGCTATATCGGCGAAATGCGCAATGCGCTCCTGAACGATGCGAGAATCCTGCAGAAATTGCGCTATCCGCTGATGGTCGAGCGATTCGCCCTGCTTGCGGAAAACCGGCATGAATCGTTGCGGCGCCCACTCAAATACCCCACCCTTGTCTCGACGCCTGAACAGAAAAAGGCCGTGCTTGAAAAACTCGGACTCAATCCCCAAAAAACCGTCGCTGCATTTTGCCCAGGCGCTGAATATGGACCAGCAAAGCGCTGGCCCGCCGAATATTTTGCGCAGTTGGCCAAACTGCTTTCACCCCAATGCGACATCTGGCTCATCGGATCAAAGAAGGATCGCGAAATCGGGGAGGAAATCAGGACATTGAGCTCGGATGCCTGCGTCAACCTGTGCGGCATGACCGAACTCGACGAGGCCATCGACCTTCTCGACCTGGCTTCTTTCGTCGTCAGCAACGATTCCGGCCTGATGCATGTGGCAGCCGGCCTTGGAAAACCCATGGTGGCGATCTACGGCTCTTCCAGCCCCGCCTTCACTCCCCCGCTCTCTGACAAGGCCAGAATCGCCAAGCTTGAAATGGCATGCAGCCCCTGCTTCGAGCGAACCTGTCCCCTGGGACACTTCGACTGCATGAAAAAGCTTCATCCCGATATGATCTTCGAAATGATCGGGGAAATGGCGTGAAAGGCTACGTCTCGCCTCTATGGCTCAAGGGCGGACACATGCAGACGATCTATCCTGCCAAGATGATCAAATTGCCTGCCATCGACTACAGACGTGAGCGCTGGGAGACACCCGATGGCGATTTCATCGATCTGGATTGGGTCGAGGGAAGCGGACCATTATATGTCCTGTTCCACGGACTCGAAGGCAGTTCCGGAAGCCATTATTCCCTTTCCCTGATGGATGCGGTGCGAAAGCACAAAAGACAAGGCGTCGTCGTTCATTTCAGGGGCTGCAGCGGCGAACCCAATCGCCTTCCCAGGGCCTACCATTCAGGTGATCATGAGGAAATCGACTGGATATTGCGCAGATTTCGCGATCGGGAAAAGGGGAAAATATACGCCACGGGCGTCTCTTTGGGCGGAAATGCCCTGCTCAAATGGCTGGGCGAATCCGGAAAGGAAGCCGCTCATGTGATCGACAAGGCTGCTTCCGTTTCAGCCCCCATGGATCTCGCAGCCTCCGGGGAGGCGCTCGGCCGCGGATTCAACAGAACCTATACGCGGGAATTCATGAAAACGCTCAAGGCGAA
>JAJZPK010000002.1 GCA_021811205.1 Pseudomonadota bacterium | reverse complement strand
AGGCCTTCTCGCCAATGAAGTCACGGTTTCTTATTGTTCCGGTTCTTATTAAGGTGATAACCACATCGACCGGGATGGAAACATCTGCCGCCCCACTATCAATGGTAAAGTTGAGAGAGAATTGACCATTGAGTCTTACGGGAACTGTGAAAGTTCCACCGCTTTCGATTAGATGAATTCGATCACCTAATGTCGCTTTTAAAGTGTCTGACTGTTTGACGTTGAGCTGGTCCTCAAGCTCCTGCTCGTGTTTTCTTGCGGCAATCAACTCATTCTTTTGTTGATCATATTTTGCTTGCACTTCGTTCTGAGATTCTAAACCAGTACAAGAAATGTTTGCTGAAATGACACTCAATTTTCCGCCCGAAAGGCTGAAGTTGAAGTGATACGGGTCAGATTTTATGTCAATAAGCTTGTATGGGGCGCCCTTGCATTTTTGGGCTGCCTTTAGTCTTGCCGTTTTCTCCAACTCTGAAAATTTATCTTCCTCAGATATCCAAGCTGGGAAAGTAATTACAATGTCTTTTGAATAATGGTAGTCAGGAACCTTGCTGGAAATAGGCTCATTTGGACGAATAACTCTGACGCATCCAGACAACAGTCCTCCAAGGAGAACCGCCAGGATTAACTTAAAATGCGGTTGTAGGCGCTTAATTTGTTTTTCAATATTCGTTAGTGATCTCATCATTATATATAAACGGCAGTAAAGTCTGAATCACCCCGAGTTGTGAGGAGGCTGTTTAGGTTGAGTAAGACAAACCGATTATCATTGTGATTGCGGCCTAAACACTTTGCCAACGTCAGGAACCTTCACAACTGCAGCCGTTGAACTGCGCTAACCCCATAGGCAGCTCTGGCCGAGTAGCAGCCAATAAAGAAAGGGCCTCATTCGAGGCCCTTTTCGCAATTAGTGAAAAATTCCTACATTTTTTCACATAGGTGGGATTTTTTTCACTTTATGTGGGATCCTACACAAGATCAGACATCCAGGTTCCGAGCGGCGAGGGCGTTGGTTTCGATGAAGTTGCGGCGGGGCTCCACTTCGTCGCCCATCAGCGTGGTGAAGATCTCGTCGGCCGCGATCGAGTCCTCGATCCTGGCGCGCATCAAGCGCCTCACGTTGGGGTCCATGGTGGTCTCCCACAGCTGCTCCGGGTTCATCTCGCCCAGGCCCTTGTAGCGCTGGATGGAGATGCCCTTGCGCGTCTCGTCGAGCAGCCATTCCATCGCTTCCCTGAATTCGGCGACGCGCTTCTGCTGCGATCCCCATTTCACGGTCGCGCCGTCCTTCATCAAGGTGCGCAATATTTCGCCTGTTTTCCTGATCTGGGAATAGTCGTTGCTTTCCAGGAACTGCGAATCGATCCTCGAATAGTTGGCGTTGCCGTGCTTGACCGTCCTGATTTTCAGACGGAAATGCTCGTCCACTTCGTCGTATTCCGGATTGATTTCGATGCTTTTTCCCTTGAGCAGCGCCGTCAGGGACTCCGCGCTCCTTTTCGCAGAAGCTTCGTCCGCGAGCGAGATTACGGGGCCTTTCAGGAGCGCATGCAGCACTTCCGGCTCGACCAGATGACCGAGCCTCGCGATGATGGCTTCCGTCAGCAAATATTCCTTCGCGACTTCCTCGAGCGCATCGCGCCCCATTGCGGCATCCGATCCTGAAGGGACGAGTTCCGCATCCTGCAGCGCCTGCTTCACCAGGTACTGCTGAAGCTCCTGGTCGTCCTTGAGGTAGCGCTCCTGCTTGCCGTGCTTGATCTTGTACAGGGGAGGCTGGGCGATGTAGACATGGCCGCGCTCGATGAGCTCGGGCATCTGCCTGTAGAAGAAGGTCAGGAGCAGGGTCCTGATGTGCGCGCCGTCGACGTCCGCGTCGGTCATGATGATGATGCGGTGATACCTCAGCTTGTCCGCGTTGTATTCGTCCTTGCCGATCCCCGTGCCGAGCGCCGTGATCAGGGTCACGATTTCCTGGGAGGAAATGATCTTCTCGAAGCGGGACTTCTCGACGTTGAGGATCTTTCCCTTCAAGGGCAAGATCGCCTGGAATTTCCGGTCGCGGCCCTGCTTGGCGGAGCCGCCTGCGGAATCGCCCTCGACGAGGTAGATTTCGGAAAGGGCAGGGTCCTTTTCCTGGCAGTCCGCAAGCTTGCCGGGCAGTCCAAGGCCGTCGAGCGCGCCCTTTCTTCTGGTGAGCTCGCGCGCCTTTCTCGCAGCTTCCCTGGCCCTTGCCGCGTCAATGATCTTGGCGACGATCAGCTTCGCATCGGCCGGATTTTCCAGGAGGAATTCCGAAAGGGAATTGGCGACTGCCTCCTCGACGAGCGGCCTGATTTCCGAAGAGACGAGCTTGTCCTTGGTCTGCGATGAGAACTTCGGATCAGGCAGCTTGACGGAAAGGATGGCGGTCAGGCCTTCCCTCATGTCGTCTCCCGTGGTTTCCGCCTTCGCCTTTTTGGCCGCTTCGCTTGTCTCGATGTAATGATTGAGCGTCCTGGTCATTGCGGTGCGCAATGCGGTCAGGTGGGTTCCGCCGTCGCGCTGGGGGATGTTGTTGGTGAAGCACAGGACCGATTCCTGGTAGGAGTCGTTCCACTGCATCGCCACTTCGACCGTCATGCCTTCCTTCTCCGCTGTCGCATGGAAGATCTTGGGATGCAGGACGTTCTTGTTGCGGTTGACGTATTCGACGAATCCCTGGACGCCGCCTGCGAAGGCGAAATCCTCTTCCTTGCCTGTCCTGAGGTCGGTCATCTTGATCTTGACCCCGTTGTTGAGGAAGGAGAGCTCCCTCAGCCTTTTGGCAAGGATGTCGTAATGGTACTCGATGTCGCCGAATACTTCCTTGCTCGGCAGGAAATGGATTTCCGTGCCGTGCTTGTCGCTTTTGCCTACGACTTTCAGCGGCTCCACCGCTTCCCCGTCCTTGAATTCCATCTGGTAGACATGCCCGTCCCGCCTGATGGTCAGCTTCAGCCATTCGGAAAGGGCGTTGACCACGGAGACGCCGACCCCGTGCAGGCCGCCCGAGATCTTGTAGGAATTGCCGTCGAACTTGCCGCCCGCGTGCAGCACGGTCATGATGACCTCTGCTGCGGAACGGCCTTCCTCTTCGTGGATGTCGACCGGGATGCCGCGTCCGTTGTCCGAGACGCTGACCGAATTGTCGGGGTGGATGATGACCTGGATGTCGTCGCAATAGCCGGCCAGGGCCTCGTCGATCGCGTTGTCCGTCACCTCGAAGACCATGTGGTGAAGGCCGCTGCCGTCACCTGTGTCGCCGATGTACATTCCCGGGCGCTTGCGCACCGCCTCCAGTCCCTTCAGGACCTTGATGTTTGTCGAGTCGTATGTAGTCATGGTTTCACGTGAAACTTAAATTCTCATCGGCATGACGACATACTTGAAGTCGTCGCGGCCGGGCAGGGATATCAGCACGCTGCTGTTCGAATCGCCGAAGGCGCAGTCGAGCGTCTCAGAAGAAAGATTGGTCAGGACGTCGAGCAGGTAGCTGATGTTGAATCCGATGTCGAGCGGGTTGCCATCGTAGCTGACCTCGAAGTCCTCCTGCGCTTCTTCCTGCTCGGTGTTCGTGCAGATGATGCGCAAATTCCTGTCGGAAAGGACTAGCCTTACCCCCCTGATTTTCTCGTTGGAGAGTATGGCGGCGCGCTGCAGCGCCTGGAGGAGGGTGGCCCTGTCGATGGCCATGTGCTGCTGGTAATTGACGGGGATCACCTTCGTGTAGTCCGGGAACTTGCCGTCGACCAGCTTCGAGATCAGGGTCACGCTTGCGAACTCGAAGCGGATCTGGTTCTGCAGTATGTCGAGGACAAGCGGCTCGTCGCTGTCCGAGAGCAGCTTGGAGAGCTCGAGCACCGTCTTCCTTGGCAGGATCACCTCGCGCCGTTCGTATTCCCGGTCGAGAGAAGCGCTTGCGAATGCGAGCCGGTGTCCGTCCGTTGCGACAACCTTGATGAGATTCCCTTCGATCACGAGCAGGAGGCCGTTCAGGTAGTAGCGTATGTCCTGCTGGGCCATGGCGTACTGCACCAGGGAAAGCAGGCCCTTGAACAGCTTCTGGGTCACGGTGAGCTTTCCGCCCAGGGCTTCGCCTTCGGCCAGCCTCGGGAAATCCTCGGCAGGCAGGGTTTGCAGGTTGAACCGGCTGTGCCCCGCCTTGACCTGGAGCCGGCTGTCCTGGAGATCGAGCGAGATGTTCGTGTCGTCCGGAAGGGAGCGCAGGATGTCCTGGAGCTTCTTGGCGCCGACCGTGACCGAAACCTTCTGCCCGTCGCCTTCGCACGGCGTGGAGGACGTGATCTGGATTTCGAGGTCGGTGGCGGCGAATGAAATCGATTCGCCGCTCTTCTCGATCAGGACGTTGGCCAGGATGGGCAGCGTATGGCGCCTTTCGACCACGCCCGTCACGGACTGGAGCGGCTTCAAGAGGAGATCCCGGTTGGCTTTGATGAGTAGCATAGGCTTTCCCTGTTCAGTTTCGCAATATTTGTAGGAGGGTGTTGAATTCACGCGCAATGTCGGGGTTGGTCGACTTGAGCTCGGTTATTTTTCTGCACGCATGCAGGACGGTGGTATGGTCCCGTCCGCCGAATGCGTCGCCGATGTCGGGCAGGCTGAGCTGAGTCAGCTCCTTGGTCAGCGCCATCGCCATCTGGCGGGGTCGGGCGAGCACGCGCGTGCGTTTCTTCGAATACATTTCGGCCACCTTGATCTTGTAGAAGTCGGCCACTGTCTTCTGGATGTTTTCGGTCGAAATCTGCCTGTTCTGAACGGCGAGCAGGTCCTTGAGCGCTTCCTTGGCAAGCTCGAGGGTGACGGTATGATGGCCTGAAAACCGGCAATAGGCGAGAACGCGCTTCAGCGCACCCTCGAGCTCGCGGATGTTGGAACGGATGTGCTTGGCGATGAAAAAGGCGATGCTCTCGTCGAGCGCCATGTTTTCCATTTCAGCTTTCTTAAGCAGGATCGCAACGCGCATTTCCAGTTCGGGCGGCTCGACCGCCACGGTCAATCCCCAGCCGAACCGCGAAATGAGGCGGTCTTCCACGCCGGAAATTTCCTTGGGATACGTGTCGCAGGTGATGATCACCTGCTTGTGTGAATCGACCAGTGCATTGAATGCATAGAAAAATTCTTCCTGGGTTCGCGCCTTGCCGCTGAAGAACTGGATGTCGTCTATCAGCAGCAGGTCGAGCGAATGGTAGTACTGCTTGAAGTCGTCGAACGCCTTGTGCCTGTAGGCTTTGACCACGTCCGAGACATATTGTTCTGCATGGGTATAGCGTATCCTCGCTTCCGGATGCCGCTCCTGAACGAGATTGCCGATCGCCTGGATGAGGTGGGTCTTGCCCAGTCCCACGCCGCCGTAGATGAAAAGCGGGTTGTAGGCCATGCCCGGGTTTTCGGCGATCTGGATGGCGGCCGCGCGGGCAAGCTGGTTGGCCTTGCCCGTCACGAAATTGTCGAAGTTGAACGACTTGTTGAGCCTGCTCTGGTCCTGCTGCTTTGCCGGGGTATGCACCTGGGGCGCTGAAACCGCCGTCTTTTGCTGGGGCGAATCGGCAGAAACCAGGTCGAATGCGACGCGCTTGCCGAAGAACTCCTCGGCCATCTCCTCTATCCTGGGCAGGAAGCGATCCTTGACCCAGAGCAGCACGAAGGGACTCGGCGTGACGAGCGCGAAGGAGTCG
Source organism: Pseudomonadota bacterium (assembly GCA_021811205.1). The sequence goes on along the minus strand of JAJZPK010000002.1, from coordinate 21,677 downwards.
CCTGCGGTTTCGAGTCTGAGCGGCTTGATCCAGGTGTTGAATTGCTGCGCGGTCAATTCGCTCTTGAAGCGCTCGAGGCACGCGTGCCAGAATTTATCCATGAACCCTTTTCTATTTAATAACAAATAGATATAATTTTAGGTGTGACTTGAAGAATAGGGTATTCTAGACCCTTTTCGCGGACTTATCCACAGCTGGGCGCTATTTTAGGGAAAAAAAGAATGTTGACAGGGGTCGGCGTAAAAGGGTGTAATAAGCAGTTTTATTGACGGAGAGCAGGAATGAAGCGTACATATCAACCTTCGGTGACGAGGCGGAAGCGGACTCACGGCTTCTTGGTCAGGATGAAGACTCGCGGCGGACGTGCAGTGATCAGGGCGCGCAGGGCACGCGGGCGCTCGAGGCTGGGTGTCTGAGAGGACCCCGCTCATCCTTTCCGAGATCGTATCGCTTGCTGAAGGCGGACGAGTTTTCGTCCGTTTTTAGTTTCAGGCGGGCCGTTTTCGGCGAGTTTTTCCAGATCCAGGTCAGGCCGAACGGGATGCTGCATCCCAGGCTGGGCATGATCGTTTCGAAGAAGATCGAGCGGCTTGCCGTTTACAGGAATCTTGCGAGGCGGATCGTCAGGGAGGTGTTCCGGACGCATGCCGGCGAACTCCGCGGCCTGGATCTCGTCGTAAGGCTGAAAAAGCCCCTGAGACGCGATGCGGCTTCGGGTGCAAGGCAGGAATTGTGCAAACTGGTAGGCAGGGCATCGCATGTCTCGTCTTCTGATCGGGCTGATTAGGCTTTATCAATACGCATTGAGTCCGTTTCTGGGGCCTTCGTGCAGGTTCACCCCGACCTGTTCGGAATATGCCTGTCAGGCCTTGAGAAAATACGGACTTTTAAAGGGCATCTGGCTCGGGGCGAGGCGGATTTCGAGATGCCACCCGTGGAATCCGGGCGGCCATGACCCCGTCCCCTGAAATGGTAGAGAGTTATGGACACTAAAAGGCTGGTTGTATTTCTCGTATTTTCCCTGTCGATTCTGCTGCTTTGGCAGAAATGGCAGGCTTCCCATCAGCCGCCGCCCGCACAGGTCGCGCAGCAAACGCCTGTTCCAAGCGCACAGCTGACCGAAGCCAAACCCTCCGCGACGGGCGGGGCTGCGGTCGAGTCTTCTCCCGAACTGCAGAAAAGCGCCGTCATCCAAGTCAAGACGGACCTGATGGATGCCCAGATCAGCACCATAGGCGGCGATCTGCGCGCTCTGGAGCTCACCCGGTATCGCGACGCGAAGGATGCCTCGAAGGCCTATTCCTTCCTGCAGAGCGAGGGGCGCAGGATCTATGTTGCGCAGACCGGCCTGATCGGCAACGGCCTGCCCACCCACAAGACGCCGTTCACATCCCAGGCCTCCAGCTATACGCTTCAGCCCGGAAAGAACACCCTCGAAGTGAGGCTCGAGGCGCCTGAAAATGCGGGCTTCAAGGTCGAGAAGATCTACACGTTCCACAGGAACAGCTACGTCGTCGATGTTTCCTACGACATCCACAATACCGGCTCCGCCGCCATCCAGCCCTACGCCTATTTCCAGCTGCTGAGAGACGGCGATCCGCCCGAGGGCGCATCCCGCTTTGCCAAGACCTACACGGGCGCTGCGGTCTACACTGAAAAATCCAAGTTTGTGAAGGCGGATTTCTCCGAGATCGCCAAGGGGAAAACGAATTATCCGGGCACCGACGACAACGGCTGGATCGCCATGATCCAGCATTATTTCGTCACGGCCTGGCTGCCTGAAGGCAATGTCAAGCGCGAGTTCTATACCAAACAGCTCGGCCCGGACCTCTATTCGGCGGGCGTCGTTCTGCCCGTGGGCAGCATCGGTCCCGGCAAGGACGGGCAGATTACGGTTCCCCTCTATGCCGGACCCCAGGAGCAGAATCTGCTTGTGAAGCTTGCGCCCGGGCTTGATCTCGTGATCGACTACGGATGGGTCACGGTCATCGCCAAACCGCTTTTCTGGGTGCTGTCGCTCTTCTACAAGTGGGTGCAGAACTGGGGCATCGCCATCATATTGCTGACCGTCTGTATCAAGCTGATCTTCTTCCCGCTTTCCGCGGCAAGCTACAAGTCGATGGCCAAGATGCGCGCCTTGAATCCGAAGCTCCAGGTGCTCAAGGAGCAGTACGGCGAAGACAAGCAGCGCATGAACCAGGCGATGATGGAGCTTTACAAGACCGAGAAGGTCAATCCGCTCGGAGGGTGCCTGCCGATCGCGGTGCAGATCCCCGTATTCATCGCCCTTTACACGGTTCTGCTCACGTCGGTTGAGCTGCGCAATGCGCCCTTCATGCTGTGGATCCAGGATCTTTCCCAGCCTGATCCCTATTACGTGCTGCCGCTCATCATGGGCGTCACCATGCTGCTGCAGACGAAGATGAATCCCGCGCCTCCCGATCCGATTCAGGCGAAGGTGATGCAGATCATGCCGATCGCATTCAGCATTTTCTTCTTCTTCTTCCCCGCCGGGCTCGTGCTTTACTGGCTGGTGAACAACGTGCTCTCCATTTCCCAGCAATGGTACATCACCCGAATGATCGGAAAGGAAACTGCCACCGCCCATGCCAAGCGGTGACACCATTGCTGCCATAGCCACCCCGCCAGGGAAGGGCGGGGTCGGCGTGGTGCGCATCTCGGGTCCTGGCGTCCGCGAACTGATGCCGGGCATCCTCGGAAAATCCATCGATCCAAGACAAGCCGCGCTTTGCCGATTTCGCGACAGCGGGGGGCGCGCCATCGATTTCGGCCTCGCCCTGTACTTCGAAGGCCCGCGCTCCTTCACCGGAGAGGACGTGCTCGAACTGCAGGGCCATGGCGGCCAGGTCGTGCTCGGCATGGTGCTTGCGCGCTGCCTGGAGCTCGGGGCACGCCTTGCCGAGCCCGGCGAATTCACTCGACGCGCATTTTTGAACGACAAGATCGACCTTGCCCAGGCTGAAAGCGTGGCCGATCTGATCGATGCGGCGACAACGGGCGCGGCCCGCAGCGCGATCCGGTCGCTTTCAGGAGAATTCTCGAAAAGGGTCCACGCGCTCGTGGACAGCCTGATCGAGCTGCGCATGCTCGTCGAGGCCACCCTGGATTTCCCGGAAGAGGAAATCGATTTCCTCGAATCTGCAGACGCTTACGGCAAGCTGGCCGCCATTCTGGGCCGGCTGGATGGCGTGCTCGATGCGGCAAGACAGGGAAGCCTGTTGCGATCCGGCATCAACATCGTTTTCGCCGGGCAGCCCAATGTCGGCAAATCCAGCCTGCTCAACAGGCTTTCGGGCGAAGAAATCGCCATCGTCACTGACATTCCCGGCACGACCCGCGATGCCATCAGGCAGTCCCTCGAGATCGAGGGTTTCCCGGTCCATGCGGTCGATACGGCAGGGCTCAGGGAATCGGAAGATCCCGTCGAGCGCATCGGAATGGCAAGGGCGCGGGAGGCGATCGAGAAATCCGACCTGATCCTCTACCTCGCGGATTCTTCGAAAGGAATCGACGAGCAAGACAAAAAGATACTGGCGAGCCTTCCGGACCTTCCCGTTCAAGTGGTATTCAACAAAGCCGATCTTTCAGGCTGCGCGTTCGGGATGCTCGAGACGGGAGAAGTCGGCATTTCGGCAAAGACAGGGGAAGGGGTGGATGCATTGAAAAAGCGTCTTCTCGAGCTTCTTTCGCTGCACGAGCCCGGCGAGAACCAGTTCATCGCGAGACAGCGCCATGTCGCCGCGTTGCGCGAGGCAAGGGATGCGCTCGAATGCGCAAAAATTTCGACGGGCGTCGAGATTTTCGCGGAAGAGCTGCGGCGTGCACAGGCCGCTCTTTCGCGAATCACGGGCGAATTCAGTCCGGACGATCTGCTCGGTGAAATCTTCTCCAGGTTCTGCATCGGCAAATAGCGTTCCACGTGAAACACTATGCGTGGCGAAAGTGGAGTATCATGCACACCTCGGTCTGATCTTCACGAAATATGCAGAATTTTGATGTCATCGTAGTCGGCGGAGGCCATGCGGGAACCGAAGCGGCGCTCGCATCGGCCAGGATGGGCAGGAAAACCCTGCTGCTCACGCACAACATCGAAACGCTCGGACAGATGTCCTGCAATCCCGCCATAGGCGGCATAGGCAAGGGGCATCTCGTCAGGGAAATCGATGCGCTGGGCGGCGCCATGGCGCTCGCCGCGGACGAGGCCGGCATCCAGTTCAGGACCCTGAACGCAAGCAAGGGGTATGCTGTCCGCGCCACCCGCGCCCAGGCCGACAGAATGCTCTACAGGCAGGCGATCAGGAGCAGGCTCGAGTCCCAGCCCAATCTGTGGCTGTTCCAGCAGGCCGTCGACGATCTGATCCTGGAAGGGGACAGGGTTGCCGGCGTCGTGACCCAGCTCGGCATCAGGATTTCCGGAAAAACGGTCGTGCTGACGGCGGGCACATTCCTTTCCGGACTGATCCATGTCGGGCTGAAGAATTACCAGGCGGGAAGGGCGGGAGACCCGCCTTCCATCAGCCTTGCGGCCAGGCTGCGCGAACTGGCTTTGCCGGTGGGCAGGCTGAAGACGGGCACGCCGCCCAGGATCCATGGCGCAAGCATCGATTATTCGAAGCTTTCCATGCAGCCCGGAGACGACCCTGTTCCGGTCTTTTCGTTCATGGGAAGCGCCGACCTCCATCCGCGTCAGGTGCCGTGCTGGATCACCCATACGAACGAGAAGACGCACGAAATCATCCGCGGCGGACTTGACCGGTCTCCGATGTTCACAGGGGTCATCGAGGGAGTGGGTCCTCGCTACTGTCCTTCCATCGAGGACAAGGTCACGCGCTTTGCCGAGCGGACGAGCCACCAGATTTTCCTCGAACCCGAGGGCCTGAACACGCACGAAATCTATCCGAATGGCATTTCGACGAGCCTGCCCTATGACGTGCAGGTCGAGCTCATCCATTCGATGAAGGGGCTGGAAAATGCGCACATCACGCGCCCCGGGTATGCGATCGAATACGATTATTTCGACCCGACCGGCCTCAGGAGCTCGCTGGAGACGAAGGCCATCGCCAGCCTTTATTTCGCAGGTCAGATCAACGGGACGACAGGCTACGAAGAGGCGGCCGCCCAGGGCATACTGGCCGGTATCAATGCCGCGCTGAGATCGGAAGACAAGGATGCCTGGAGCCCGAAGCGGAATGAGGCCTATGTCGGCGTGATGGTCGACGACCTGGTCACAAAGGGCGTGACCGAGCCTTACAGGATGTTCACCAGTCGGGCGGAATATCGCCTGATGCTTCGGGAGGACAACGCGGATTTGAGGCTCACGGAAATCGGAAGGGCGCTCGGCGTCGTGGATGAAGCAAGGTGGCGGGCATTCTGTGAAAAAAGGGAGGCGATCGAAAGGGAGTCTGCCAGGCTCAAGTCCACATGGCTGAATCCGAAGCAGGCTTCACGCGAAGAAATTGAAAGGGTGCTCGGCCAATCCATAGAGCGCGAATACAGCCTGTACGAACTCTTGAGGCGTCCTGACGTGAATTATGAAGCGCTGGCGTCGCTCGGGGAAAAAACGGAAATCGCGCCGGAAGTGGCGAGCCAGGTCGAGATCCAGGCCAAATACGGCGGATACATCGAGCGGCAGGAAGCAGAGATCGCAAAAGGGATGGAATTCGAAGCGCTTCAGCTGCCTCTGGACATCGATTACGCGCAAGTGAAAGGGCTCTCGTCCGAAACCAGGCAGATCCTCAACCGCCACAAACCTGAGACCATAGGCCAGGCAGCGCGACTTTCAGGCATTACGCCGGCCGCGGTATCCCTGCTTCTCGTGCATCAGAAGCGGGGCTTTTCTGCAGCATGAATCTTCGCCAGGGTATCGCTGCTCTCGGACTCGACATTCCCGATTCGGGAGTCCGCTTGCTCGAGGCCTATGCAGACCTGATCGAGAAGTGGAACAAGGTGTACAACCTGACCGCGATCAGGGAAAGGGAAAAAATAGTCAGCCATCATCTGCTCGACAGCCTTTCGATTCTGCCGCACATCGAGGCGGACAGCATCGCGGACATCGGCAGCGGGGCGGGATTGCCCGGCATTGTGCTTGCGATAGCAAGGCCCGATTGGCAGGTGACGCTCGTCGAGAGCAACCAGAAGAAGGCGGCGTTTCTCAGGCAGGCCGTCATCGAGCTGGGGCTGAAGAATGTTTCGGTATTGTCGGAGCGGGTCGAGGCGATCGGTGAAAGAAATTTCGGGCTTGTCGTATCGCGGGCGTTTGCGGAAACAGGAGAATTTCTGCGCTTGTCCGGCCGCCTGGGAGAGCGGTTTGCCGCCATGAAGGGGCAATATCCCGAGAAAGAGCTGGCGCAGTTGCCCGAGCGGGCTGTAGTCGAAGCGGTCATTCCCCTGAAGGTTCCGGGTTTGGAAGGGGAGAGGCATCTGGTCATCATGAAACTGGAGGCGGATTAGCATGGCGCGTATATTGGCGATCACCAACCAAAAGGGCGGCGTGGGAAAGACAACGACGACCGTCAATCTCGGCGCGAGCCTGGCCGCCGCAAAGCAGAAAGTGCTGCTGGTCGATCTCGATCCGCAGGGCAACGCGACGATGGGAAGCGGGGTGGACAAGGCCGCCCTGTCCAGGACCATCTATCATCTTCTGTTGCAGGAGCGCACGCTCGAAGAGGTGCGGGTCACATCCCCTGCGGGCAATTACGATCTTCTGCCGGCCAACCGCGATCTCGCGGGCGCAGAAGTCGAGCTCGTCGAGGAAGCGGGGAGGGAGTCCAGGCTCAAGGATTCGCTCGATTCCGTGGCTGAAGACTACGACTATATCCTGATCGACTGCCCGCCTGCGCTCAATCTGCTCACCGTCAACGGGCTGTGCGCGGCGGATGCCGTGATGATCCCGATGCAATGCGAGTATTATGCGCTGGAAGGCCTGTCCGATCTCATCAAGACGATCAAGCGGGTGCGCGCCAACCTCAATCCGCAACTGCAGATCGAGGGCTTGCTTCGCACCATGTTCGATCCGCGGAACATGCTTGCACAGCAGGTGTCCGACCAGCTTCAGCAGCATTTCGGAGACAAGGTTTACCGCACCGTGATTCCGCGCAATGTCAGGCTGGCGGAGGCGCCGAGCTACGGGCTGCCCGCGATGGTTCACGACAGGAATTCGAAGGGGGCCGCGGCTTACCTGACTTTGGCCGGGGAGATCCTCAACAGGCATCATTCATAAGGGAAGAAGATGACAAGACAAAAGGGATTGGGAAGGGGGCTGGACGCGCTGCTGGGAGGGGATGAATCTTCGTCCGGAGACCTGCGGAAGCTGAAAGTGGGTGAGCTCCAGCCTGGAAAATACCAGCCGAGAAGCATGATGGATCAGGATTCACTGATGCATCTTGCCGAATCCATAAGATCACAAGGGATCATGCAGCCCATTCTGGTGAGGCAGGTCGCGCAAGGCAAGTACGAGATCATCGCGGGAGAGCGGCGCTGGCGCGCATCCCAGCTCGCAGGCCTGGAAGAAGTCCCGGTCCTGATCAGGGAAGTGCCGGACGAGGCGGCGCTTTCGATGGCGCTCATCGAAAACATACAAAGGGAAGACCTGAATCCCCTGGAGCAGGCGATCGGCATCCAGCGCCTTGTGGATGAATTCGGCATGACGCATCAGGAGGCGGCCGATGCGGTGGGATATTCGCGCAGTGCGGTAAGCAATCTGCTGCGCCTGCTCAATCTGGCCAAGCCGGCCCAGGATCTGCTCATGCAGGGCAAGATCGACATGGGGCATGCACGCGCGCTGCTGAGCCTGTCCCCGGCAGAGCAGGTGGAGCTCGGCAATCTCATCGCGAAGAAGCAGCTTTCGGTGAGGGAAGCGGAAAGGATGGTCCAGGCTTTGCAGAGTGGTCAAAAGCAGGAAAAGCCTGCCGACCGCGACGTATTGAGACTGCAGGAGGAAATTTCGTCCAAGCTCGGCACAGGGGTGACGATCAGCCATGGAAAGAAGGGGAGCGGCAAGCTCGTAATCGAATATTCCAGTCTCGAGCACCTCGATTCCATTCTGGGCAGGTTTCGCGTTTGACAGGGCCGAAAAACGTTGCTAACATCGCCAAGGTTTGTAATGGCGCGATGAAAAATAACGCGTTGCGTGTAGCGGGGATACAGGCAATAGTCGCAATAACGGGCGCCACTGCAGCATACCTCCTAGATAATCCACTTGCGGCCAAATCGGTACTGTGCGGCTTTTGCGCTTCGCTGGCTAATGGGTTGATGCTGGCATGGCATGGCCGTGAAAGGCTGGAAACCGCGCATCAAGATGCTGCGGGGCAGCTGAAAGCGATGTTTCGCTCAAGCATGGAGCGCTATGTCATGGTGGTCCTGCTTCTGGCTGCGGGAATGAGGTTTCTTGGGTTGACTCCGCTTCATGTGCTGGCGGGGTTTGTGGCAGGACAGGTTAGTCTGGTTGCGGCCGGGCTGCTTTGGAACGGTTTAGAGAAATAATATGGCTACCGAAACATCATCCGAATATATCAAGCACCATCTGACCCATTTGACCTGGGGGCATCTGCCTGACGGCGCGTGGGGCATTGCCCAGAACGCCGAACAGGCGAAGGCGATGGGTTTCTGGTCGCTCAATCTCGACACCTTTTTCGTTTCGCTTCTTCTCGGCGTGGTTTTCCTCTACATCTTCGGCAGGGCGGCCAAGGTTGCGAATGCAGGCGTCCCTTCAGGCCTGCTGAATTTCGTCGAATGGATGGTGGAATTCGTAGAGGACAGCGTGCGCGGCTCCTTTTCCGGAAGGAATGCGCTTGTCGCGCCGCTTGCGCTGACCATCTTCTTCTGGATCTATCTGATGAACTGGATGGATCTGATTCCCGTCGATTACGTGCCTTATATCGCCAAGGCGCTCGGGATTCCGTTTTTCAAGGTCGTGCCGACAACCGATCCGAACGCGACTTTCGGCATGTCGATCGGCGTGTTTTTGCTGGTCCTCTACTATAGCGTCAAGATCAAGGGGTTGGGCGGCTTCATTGGCGAGCTCACGCTGCAGCCTTTCGGCAAGTTCGGTCTGCCTGCCAATCTGTTTCTCGAAGGCGTCAACCTGATATCGAAGCCTGTTTCGCTCGCTCTCCGGCTTTTCGGCAACATGTATGCGGGCGAGATGATCTTCATCCTGATCGCGATCCTGCCCTTCTGGGTGCAGTGGACGCTTTCGCTGCCGTGGGCGATCTTCCATATCCTGATCGTGACCCTGCAGGCCTTCATTTTCATGACCCTGACGATCGTCTATCTCGACATGGCGCATCAGGAACATCATTAAGATTCTTTTTCAACTCAACTTTATTAAATACAGGAGAAAAACTAAATGGAAACGGCACAAGCTCTTCTTTACGTAGCCGGCGCGATCATGATGGGTCTCGGCGCGCTGGGCGCGGCGATCGGCATCGGTGTGCTGGGCGGTCGCTTTCTCGAGGGCGCGGCTCGTCAACCCGAACTGATCCCCATGCTGCGTACCCAGTTCTTCATCGTCATGGGTCTGGTTGACGCGGTTCCGATGATTGCCGTCGGTATTTCCATGTACATCCTGTTTGCCGTCGCCGGCAAGTAAGCAAGCGGGAATTAACCGAAGGAAGAATTTGCATGAACATCAATGCAACCCTTCTCGGCCAAACGATCATGTTCGTCATGTTCGTCTGGTTCTGCATGAAGTACATCTGGCCTCCCATCACCAACGCGATGGGGGAGCGCGCCAAGCGGATTGCCGATGGACTTGCGGCAGGCGAGCGCGGGAAATCTGAACTCGAGTTGGCGACAAAGAAGTCTCTCGAAATTTTGCATGAAGCCAAGCAGAAAGCGGCCGAAGTGATTTCGCAAGCCGAAAATCGCGCGGCGCAGATTGTCGACGAAGCCAAGAACGCCGCAAAGGAAGAAGGCGAGCGGCTCCTGAACGGTGCAAAAGCGGAAGTCGAACAGGAAGTCTTCCGTGCACGCGAAGCCCTCAGGGATCAGGTGGCGGCGCTTGCCGTGGCCGGTGCGGAAAAGATTCTGCGCCAGGAAGTCGATACGGCCAAGCACGCAGAGCTTCTCAAGTCGATCCAGTCGGAGCTTTAAGGGACTGACATGGCCGAAATCGTAACCATTGCGAGACCCTATGCCGAGGCGGTGTTTCGCGTCGCCAAGGAAAAAGGAACCCTTGAGGAGTGGTCCGGGGCGCTGCAATTCCTTGCTGCGGTTGTTCAGGATGCGGGCATGCAATCATGCATCACCGATCCGAGCATCACGCCTGCCAAGATCGAGGCGCTGTTCACTTCGCTTGCAGCCGGAAAGATCAGCGAAATGGGGCTCAACTTCGTCAAGGAGCTCATACACAATGGACGGCTCGCCGTCCTGCCGCAGATTGCGGAGCTATATGAGGCGCTGAAGGCTGAAGAAGGCGGAATGCTTGAAGCCAGGGTGATTTCGGCCTATCCGATGACCAAGGCTCAGCTCGGCGATCTGGTTAAAAAGCTCGAGGGCAAGTTCAAGAAAAAAGTCGAAGCCAGCGCTGAAGTGGACCCGGATCTGATCGGGGGCGTCAAGATCGAGATCGGTGACGACGTGATCGATGCATCCGTGCGCGGCAAGTTACAGGCGATGGCATTCGCCCTTACAAGATAGGAGTTATCATGCAGTTGAATGCATCTGAAATCAGTGAGCTGATCAAAAGCAAGATAGAGGGCCTGGCGACGACGACGGAAATTCGTACGCAAGGCACGGTCGTCTCCCTCACCGACGGCATTGTCAGGATCCACGGCCTGCGTGACGCAATGCAGGGCGAAATGCTGGAGTTCCCCGGCAACACCTTCGGCCTCGCGCTCAACCTCGAACGCGACTCCGTCGGCGCTGTTGTGCTTGGAGAATACGGACATATCTCCGAAGGCGACATCGTCAAGTGCACGGGCAGGATTCTCGAAGTGCCGGTCGGACCGGAACTCGTTGGCCGCGTGGTCAATGCGCTTGGCCAGCCGATCGACGGCAAGGGGCCCATCGCAACTTCGAAGACCTCTCCCATCGAAAAAATCGCACCGGGCGTGATCGCCAGGCAATCGGTCGACCAGCCCATGGGCACGGGTCTCAAGTCGATCGACTCGATGGTGCCGATCGGACGCGGTCAGCGCGAACTGATCATCGGCGACCGCCAGACAGGCAAGACGGCCGTTGCGGTCGACGCGATCATCAACCAGAAGGGCAACGGCGTAATCTGCATTTACGTCGCGATCGGACAGAAAGCGTCCTCGATCGCCAACGTGGTGAGAAAGCTCGAAGAGCACGGCGCGATGGGCCACACCATCGTTGTCGCAGCCTCCGCATCCGAATCTGCCGCAATGCAATACATCGCGCCCTACTCGGGCTGCACCATGGGCGAATACTTCAGGGATCGCGGCGAAGATGCGCTGATCGTTTACGATGACCTGACCAAGCAGGCCTGGGCCTACCGCCAGATCTCCCTGCTGCTGCGTCGTCCGCCTGGCCGTGAAGCTTATCCCGGCGACGTCTTCTACCTGCACTCCAGGCTGCTCGAGCGCGCAGCGCGCGTGAATGCCGATTACGTCGAAAGGCTGACGAACGGCGAAGTCAAGGGCAAGACCGGCTCGCTCACCGCGCTGCCGATCATCGAAACCCAGGCAGGCGACGTTTCCGCATTCGTTCCGACCAACGTGATTTCGATTACAGACGGCCAGATCTTCCTCGAGACAGACCTGTTCAACGCCGGTATTCGTCCTGCAATCAACGCCGGTCTTTCCGTTTCGCGCGTCGGCGGTGCTGCGCAAACCAAGGTCATCAAGAAGCTGGGCGGCGGTATCCGTCTTGCGCTTGCACAGTACAGGGAATTGGCCGCATTCGCGCAGTTTGCATCGGACCTCGACGAGGCCACGAGAAAGCAGCTCGAGCGCGGAAAGCTAGTGACAGAACTCATGAAGCAGAACCAGTACAGCCCGATGAGCATTTCGGAGATGGCGCTCACGCTGTTCGCGGTCAACAAGGGCTATCTGGATGATGTGGAAGTCAAGAAGGCGCTGGCATTCGAATCCGCGCTCCAGGCTTACATGAAGACCAGCCACGCTGACCTGATGAACAGGATAGAGACCGAAAAGGACCTGAAGGCGGATGCCGAAAGCGCTCTTTCGGATGCGATCGCCAAATTCAAGGAAAGCGCGGTTTACTAAGGAGTCGCAATGGCTGGCGGGAAAGAGATAAGGACGAAGATCAAGAGCGTCCAGAACACCCAGAAGATCACGCGTGCCATGGAAATGGTCGCGGCTGCCAAGATGCGCAAGGCGCAGGACAGAATGCGCCTTGCCAGGCCCTACGGTGAAAAGATGCGCGTTGTCGCGGCACACATGAGCCGCGCGCATCCGGAATACACGCACCCGTTCATGTCCGAACGGGCGAATTCCAAGCGCATCGGAATCATCGTGGTCAGTTCCGACAAGGGTCTTTGCGGCGGCCTGAACACCAATGTTCAGCGCCTGGTGCTTGCCAAGGTTAAGGAATGGGTCGAAGCAGGCAACGCAGTAGAAGCATGCGCCATCGGCAACAAGGGACTCGGCTTCCTGCAGCGCCTGGGTGTGAGCATTGCTTCCAGCGTTACCGGGCTGGGCGATACGCCCCACATGGACAAGCTGATCGGGCCGGTCAAAGTGATGCTTGACGATTATGCAGAAGGCAAGCTGGATTCGCTCCATCTCTTCTATACCAAATTCGTCAACACGATGAAGCAGGAGCCCGTGGCGGAGCAGCTGCTTCCTCTTCCGACGGAAAAGCTCGAGGGCTCGCACGGCATATGGGATTACATTTACGAGCCGGATGCCAAGACTGTGATCGACCAGGTGCTTCGCCGCTACATTGAAGCATTGATCTACCAGGGCGTTGCAGAAAACATGGCTTCTGAACAGAGCGCTCGCATGGTGGCGATGAAGGCCGCATCCGACAATGCCGGAAACGTGATCGGTGAGCTCAAGCTGATATACAACAAGACTCGCCAGGCGGCGATCACCAAGGAACTTGCCGAAATCTGCGCAGGCGCTGCAGCAGTCGGCTGATAGGTTTTAACTAGATTAGGGAATAACGATGAGCCAGGGAAAAATCGTACAAATTATCGGTGCGGTGGTTGACGTGGAGTTCTCCAGGGAACAAATGCCCCATGTCTACGATGCGCTGAAGATCGATGAGGTCAATGTGACCATGGAAGTGCAGCAGCAACTCGGCGACGGCATCGTGCGCGCCATTGCGCTGGGCACGACCGACGGTCTGCGCAGGGGCATGGCAGTGACCGGGACGGGCGCCCCGATTTCCGTCCCTGTCGGACAGAAGACGCTGGGCAGGATCATGGACGTGCTGGGCAACCCCATTGACGAGGCAGGCGAGATAGGCGAGGAACAGCGCTGGTCGATCCACAGGAAGGCACCCGCATTCGACGAGCTTTCCGCTTCAACCGAACTGCTCGAAACAGGCATCAAGGTGATCGACCTGATCTGCCCGTTTGCGAAGGGCGGCAAGGTCGGACTGTTCGGCGGCGCAGGCGTGGGCAAAACGGTCAACATGATGGAGCTGATCCGCAACATCGCGGCCGAGCACTCCGGTTATTCCGTGTTTGCAGGCGTAGGCGAACGTACCCGTGAAGGAAACGACTTCTATCACGAAATGAAGGACTCCAACGTTATCGACAAGGTGTCCCTGGTATACGGCCAGATGAACGAGCCTCCCGGCAACCGTCTGCGCGTGGCATTGACCGGCCTGACCATGGCCGAATACTTCCGCGATGAAGGCCGCGACATTCTGTTCTTCGTCGACAATATCTATCGCTACACGCTGGCAGGAACCGAAGTTTCCGCGCTCCTGGGCCGTATGCCTTCGGCAGTGGGCTATCAGCCTACGCTGGCAGAAGAAATGGGCCGTCTCCAGGAGCGCATTACTTCCACGAAGACGGGGTCGATCACTTCGATCCAGGCCGTGTACGTCCCTGCGGACGACCTGACCGATCCTTCCCCGGCAACGACCTTCTCGCACCTGGATGCGACCGTCGTGCTTTCGCGTCAAGTGGCTGAACTCGGCATCTATCCGGCTGTGGACCCGCTCGATTCTACGTCGCGCCAGCTCGATCCGCTGGTTGTCGGAGAAGAGCACTACAGCATCGCGCGTTCGGTGCAGAACACGCTGCAGCGCTACAAGGAGCTTCGCGACATCATCGCGATTCTTGGCATGGACGAGCTTTCGCCCGAAGACAAGCTGATTGTTTCCAGGGCACGCAAGATCCAGCGCTTCCTGAGCCAGCCTTTCTTCGTGGCTGAAGTCTTCACGGGTAGCCCGGGCAAGTACGTTACGCTCAAGGATACGCTGGCCGGCTTCAAAGGCATCGTCAACGGCGAATACGACCATCTTCCTGAGCAGGCCTTCTACATGGTCGGCGCCATCGAAGAAGCCGTCGAAAAAGCCAAGACCATTCAGTGAGGGACGACATGGCAATGACCATGCAAGTCGATATCGTGAGCGCGGAGGAGAGTTTCTTCTCCGGCCTCGCGGAATTCGTAGCCGCACCTTCCATACTCGGAGAAGTCGGTATCTATCCGCGCCATGCACCGATGCTGACCCGGATCAAACCCGGCTCGGTCAGAGTCAAGAAGGCCATGAGCGACGAAGAAGAACTGATCTACGTGTCGGGCGGCATACTTGAAGTTCAACCCGATGTCGTCACGGTATTGGCCGATTCGGCAGTACGCGGCGAAGATCTGGATGAAGCGAAGGCGATCGAAGCGAAACAGCGCGCAGAAGAAGCCATGAAGAACAAGGAAGCAGTCATCGAATTCGCAAGGGCTGAAGCCGAACTTGCAGAAGCCGTTGCACAGCTCGCCGCAATCCAGAAGCTGAGAAAAAGGCGCTGATATCTCCTGCTTCGTTTAAAAGGGCAGCCTCGGCTGCCTTTTTGTTTTGTGTCATAATGCTACGTCATGTCGAACAATGAAAATCTGAGCATCATCATCCTTGCCGCAGGCAAGGGTACGCGCATGCACTCCGCGATTCCCAAGGTATTGCACGAGCTCGCCGGAAAGCCGCTGCTCAGGCATGTCATCGATACGGCAAAATCACTGAACCCATCGAAAATATGCGTGGTATACGGGCACGGCGGCGAAACGGTTCCGCAATCCATTGGTGACGAATCCATTCAATTCGTGCTGCAGGAGCCTCAACTGGGAACGGGCCACGCCGTTCAGGCAGCGATGCCGCATCTTGACGATTCAGGCAGGTCGCTCGTGCTGTACGGCGACGTTCCGTTGATCAGAAAAGATACGCTGCATCAGCTTCTCGAAATCAGCTCCGGAATGTCGCTGCTGACCATGCAGATAGACAACCCGCGCGGCTACGGCAGGATCCTCAGGGACGATGCCGGAAATATAGTCGGCATCGTGGAAGAAAAGGATGCCACACAGGAACAAAGGCACATAAGAGAAGTAAATACTGGCATACTCGCCTCGGGAACGGCCAGCCTGAAGTTCTGGCTATCAGAACTGAAAAATGAAAATGCGCAAAAGGAATACTATCTTACCGACATAGTGGGCATCGCCTCGAAGGAAGGCGCGAGGATCACGGCTGCATCCCCGGGGCATCAATGGGAGGTGATGGGCGTCAACGATAAGGCGCAGCTTGCCGAGCTGGAGCGCATATTCCAGAATGAAAAGGCAACGGAGCTGATGCGAAAGGGTACGACCCTGCTTGACCCATCGAGATTCGATCTGAGGGGAAGCCTTTCATGCGGCACGGATGTGACTATAGACGTGAATTGCGTCATCGAGGGCAACGTGAGACTGGGCAACAATGTGAAGATAGGTGCGAATTCGGTGCTCGTGAATGTCGAGATCATGGACGGGACTGAAATTGCCCCCTTCTGTCACATCGAAGAAGCAGTCATAGGGAAAAATTGCAGAATCGGCCCTTACGCAAGAATAAGGCCGGGTACGCAGCTTGAAGGCGACGTCCACATAGGGAATTTCGTCGAAGTGAAGAACAGCAAAATCGCCGAAAAAACCAAGGCGAATCACTTGAGCTACCTGGGGGACGCGACGGTTGGCAGGAACGTCAACATAGGCGCGGGGACGATTACCTGCAACTATGATGGCGCGAACAAGCACAGGACGATCATCGAGGATGATGCATTCATCGGCTCGGATACCCAGCTGGTTGCGCCGGTGACCGTGGGCAAGGGTGCAACGATAGGCGCGGGATCAACGATAGTCAGAAACACGCCTGAAGGCGGGCTGTCTCTGTCACGTGCCAAGCAGGTGCATATCGAATACTGGAAAAGACCTGTGAAGAAGAAGGGCTAGACATGTGCGGGATAGTCGGCGCTGTAGCGCAAAGAAACGTGGTGCCCATACTGCTCGAAGGGCTCAGACGACTCGAGTACCGCGGATATGATTCTGCAGGTCTTGCCATCATCAATGGCGGATTGAAGCGGATCAGAAGCACTGGGCGCGTAGCCGAACTCGCGTCGCTCACCAAAGAGCTCAAGGGGAATCTCGGCATTGCGCATACGCGCTGGGCAACGCACGGCGCACCGACCGAAAAGAATGCCCATCCTCACGCAAGCCGGGACGAAATCGCGGTTGTGCATAACGGCATCATCGAAAATCATGCTGAATTGCGCAAGGAGCTCGAAGAACAGGGTTACGAATTCGAATCCGATACCGATACGGAAGTCATCGTCCACCTGATCCATCATCAATATCAGCAAAACCGCGATCTGCTCGGCGCAACCCGGTCGGCAGTGAAGCGTCTGAAGGGGGCCTACGCAATTGCGGTTGTAAGCGCTGACTCACCAGACAGGCTCGTGTGCGCGAGAGAGGGGAGCCCGCTATTGATCGGGCTCGGGATAGAAGAAAATTTCCTCGCATCGGACGCCTCTGCGCTTCTGCCCGTGACGAGAAGAATCATATACCTTGAAGACGGCGATGTTGCGGAACTGGGGCTCTTCGAATACAGGCTATTTGACGGGGCGGGCAATTCCGTCGAACGTGCGATACACGTCAGCGAACTCAGTGCAGAAACTGCGGAACTGGGGCAGTACCGCCATTTCATGCAGAAAGAGATATTCGAGCAGCCGAAGGCGATCGCAGACACGCTGGACATCGCCATCAACGAGACAGGCATTTCCCCGGAACTGTATGGCAACCTGGGAGAAAGCGTTCTCAAGGACGTTGATGCCGTCACCATTCTGGCATGCGGCACCAGCTATCATGCTGGGCTGGTCGCAAGATACTGGATCGAAAGCATAGCGGGCATACCCTGCAATGCGGAAATAGCAAGCGAATACAGGTACAGGGAAAGCGTACCCAACCCGAATGCGCTCATCGTCACCATATCCCAATCGGGTGAAACCGCAGACACCCTGGCTGCGCTCGATCATGCCAAATCGCTCGGTCAGCCAAAGACGGTCGGCATCTGCAATGTGGATGAAAGCGCGCTGGTCAGGCAATCGAAATTGCGCTTTTTGACAAGGGCGGGACCCGAGGTTGGCGTGGCATCCACAAAGGCATTCACGACACAGCTCGCCGCGCTCTTCCTGTTGACGCTCGTCCTTGCAAAATTGAAAGGAAGGCTGAGCGTCGAACAGGAGGCCGCCCATATCGAATCGTTGCGCAGGCTTCCGCACGCCATGAGCAGGGCGCTCGAGCTGGAGCCCGGGATCATGCAATGGGCAGAACGATTCGCGCAAAAGGATCACGCGCTTTTCCTGGCCAGGGGAATTCATTATCCCATTGCGCTGGAAGGCGCGCTCAAACTCAAGGAAATTTCCTATATCCACGCGGAGGCCTATCCCGCCGGCGAATTAAAGCACGGACCGCTTGCTCTCGTGGACAGCAACATGCCTGTCATTGCGGTTGCGCCCAGCGATGCGCTGATTGAAAAATTGAAATCAAATCTCCAGGAAGTCAGGGCAAGAGGCGGCGAACTCTACGTCGTGGCGGACGATGAATCGCACTTTCAGGACGAAGCAAGCGTTCACGTCGCAAGAATGGCTGGCCACGAACATTATCTGAGTCCCATTCTGCATGCCGTGCCTATGCAGCTGCTCGCCTATCATGCTGCCCTGCAGAAGGGGACGGATGTCGACAAGCCGAGAAATCTTGCCAAATCAGTCACGGTAGAATAGCTGTCACAAAACGGCAAACATACTGCTGATATAGTGGGCATATGAATGTCCTGATGATATCAGACGTATATTTTCCCCGCGTCAACGGCGTTTCCACTTCCATAGAAACGTTCCGCAAAGAACTTTCCCGGCGCGGCGCGAGCGTTACGCTGGTTGCGCCTGATTACGGCGGTCACGGTGAAGAAGAGGATATTATCCGCATCCCTTCGAAAAAAGTGATGTTCGATCCTGAAGACAGGATGATGTCCTACGGAGCCATCCTCGAACAGAAGGAAGAATTAAGAAACAGGCAATTCGATCTTGTGCATATTCAGACGCCTTTCGTCGCGCATTATGCGGGTGTGGCACTGGCAAAAGAACTTGGACTTCCCAAGATCGTGACCTATCATACCTTCTTCGAAGAATACCTTTACCACTACATCCCTTTTCTTCCAGCATCCTGGATGCGTGCGCTGGCAAGACGATTTTCCAGAACGCAGTGCAACGATGTGGACGGTATTGTCGTGCCATCGCATGCCATGGCCAAAACCCTGGAACAGTACGGCATTCAAAAACCTTTGCACCTCATCCCGACGGGCATTCCCGAAGCAATGTTCGAATCCGGAGAGAGAATGGCCTTCCGCGACAAATACGGCATTGCGCACGATACGCCAATGATGCTTTTCGTCGGCCGCGTCGCATTCGAAAAGAATATCGAGTTCCTCCTCCATGCGACAGACTTGGCAAGACGACAAATTCCCGAGCTTCTGCTCGTCATAGCGGGCGAGGGCCCTGCGCTCAGGTCGATCGAAAAACTGGCGTGTACGTTGCGCCTCGAAAAGAATGTCAGGATGATCGGCTACCTGGACAGAGAAAAAGGGTTGAAGGATTGCTACAGCGCGGCAGACTTGTTCGTGTTCGCATCTCGCACGGAAACGCAGGGCCTCGTTCTGCTCGAGGCCATGGCGGCAGGCGTACCCGTCATATCGACGGCCCACATGGGTACCAAGGATATACTCAAGGAAGAATCGGGTGCGGTAGTGCCGCAAGACGATATCGGTGAATTTGCCGCCGCAATTGTCCACATGATTTCCGAAGTGGAGAAGAGAAGTGAGCGCGCGCTCCAGGCGCACCGCTATGCGAGAAGCTGGAGTTCGGGCGCGATGGCGGACAAGATGCGGAATCTGTACAAGAATATGAAAGAGGGGAGTTCAACAGGAGCGTCTATTACGGTAAGATAGCAGGGTCGAGAAAAGATCGGAGTAGCATGGCGACCATTGCAGTCTTCAATCAAAAAGGAGGGGTTGGCAAAACCACGACGACCCTGAATATTGCAGCGGCGCTTGCCATGCTCGAAAAAAACCCGCTCGCGATTGATCTTGATCCTCAGGCCCACCTGACTCAATCGCTGGGCGTCGATCAGTCGATATCAAATGGCATTTCCTCGTTTTTCAGGGAAGAGCGGTCGTTGCTCGATCTCATTCAATATCGTCCAGGATTGCGCGTCATTCCTGCGCATTCGGATCTCTCCAAGATCGATGCGCTCTCGGGAAAGAAGGGGAGCGTCGCATCCAGGCTGAAAGAAGGCCTGGACGAGAATCTCGCAAAGGACAATAGTCCGATCGTCATCGATTGCTGTCCCCTGCTGGGCATATTGTCTCTCAACGCGATCATATCCGCGGACAAGGTGCTGATTCCCGTCGCTGCGGATTTCCTTTCAATGCAGGGCGTACAGAAAGTCGTCGCGCTGCTCGAAATACTGAGCGCACGATACGGCAAGGAATTCGAATTCAGGATCCTCCTGACCCGATTCAATTCAAGGCGCAAACTTTCCCATTCCATTTACGACAAGCTCAAGGAGCGTTACGGCGAAAAGGTTTGCGATACCCGCATCATGGAAAACGTGAGCCTGGCGGAAAGCCCGGCCTACGGCAAGGATGTGTTCAGCCATGCGCCGAACAGCCAGGGGGCCAGAGATTACTTTGCGCTTACCCACGAACTCGTCGACACGGGTTTCTTCAAAAATTAGTCCGCCTGGGCTTGTGAGGCGCTTTCGAGAAGAGAAAAGCGTGAAGTCGCTTCGGCAGCATGACCATGATTTTTCCGACGATCATCATTTGCCAGGGAAAGGTATAGAAGACTTTGCCTCTTGATACGGCGCGAGCGATTTTTTTCGCCGCCCTGTCGGCAGGAACGAGAAAAGGCATGGGGTAAGGGTTGTGCACGGTCATCGGCGTGTCGACATAACCAGGGCAAATCGTGACCACCTCGATGCCCGATCCGTACAATTCGGTCCTCAAGCTTTCCAGGTAATTTATAGCCGCAGCCTTGGAAGAAGAGTAAGCGCTAGCTCCAGGAAGTCCCCTGAAGCCTGCGATGCTGGCAATCCCGACCAGTTTGCCGCTTCCCGCCTTTTTCATTTCCTGAATGTAGGGCTGAAATGTCTTGATCATGCCGATGACATTCGTATCGAAAACGTCCTGGACCGAATCGATGTCTTCCGGAAACTCGGTCAGGTTGCCGACGCTGAGCCCTGCACTGGCGATGACGATGTCAGGGCAGCCATGGCGCGACATGAAGTCCCTTGCGGCCGCCTGGATGGCAGAAAGATCCCGGATATCTGCCGAATAGATCCGTGCCAAATCGGGCCAGTTTTCCTCGAAAAAACGGAGCTTTTCCAGACGCCTTGCAAGCAGGCCGACGGTCGCGCCGCTTTCAAGATAATGTTTGGCGAGCTCGAATCCCATGCCGCTCGACGCGCCGCTGATGAAAACGCGTTTATTCATTGGCCATCCGCCTTCAAGACGAGACTATCGAGCAGTTCGCCTCTGGCAAGGTTGCCCAGAACGAGATACTTTCCGCCAACGACGAGCGATGGCACGCCGGTGATTCCTGCACTTGCGGCAAGCTGCCTGGATTCCGCGATTTTCCTGTCGACGGCACTCGAATGATAGAGCGCATCGAATTGCCTCATATCGACGCCATGCCTGCCGAGCCACTCGAAAAGGGTGGCCTCGTCGTTCAGATCCATCCCGCCATGGATTGCCGAATAGATCGCGTCTCTCAGGCGGCTTTCCTGACCCAGCATGGAGAGCGCGTAGAAGGTCCTTGCCATGGGCAGCCATGCGCGCCTGAATGCGGGGACGGGAACCCATTCGACCTCGGGATGATGACTGGTCCAGTCATCCAGGAAGGGCTCCAGCGCGTAGCATTGCGGGCAGCCGTAGTAAAAGAACTCGATGAGCTCGATTTTCTTCGAATGAACAGACAGCGGCGGGGAGAGGGTCAGGTAATCCTTTTCCGCCCAGGCGGAAAAGGATAAAAGAAGCAGCGCTGTCGCCAGCCCTGTTTTCAGTGTCTGGCCCGTTCCGCCCTCGCCATGCTAATGAGTTTGTCGAGTTCCGCAATCGTTCCTGGAAGAGATTGCGTGAGCTCGGGGGAGGTGAGGTATTTCCCGTCGACCACCAGTGAAGGCGTGCCCATGATGCCGTAGCTTCTGGTCATCTGC
>JAJZPK010000166.1 GCA_021811205.1 Pseudomonadota bacterium | reverse complement strand
CGAGCCCCGGGGGCCGCCTGAAACGCTTCTGCGCCTCGAGCAATGCGGATCTGACTGCAGGATGGGCAGCGACCTTGGATGCGCCGCTCGAGCAGGCTTCCGACCGGATGTCTTCCGTGACGATCTGGCCGTTCAGCAGGATTTCGCCGTTTTCGAACGAGATGGCGACAATCCTCGCGAGATCCGAGACTTTTTGCTCGTCTTCCAGCTCGATGCCCGCTCTCAATGCGGCGAGCGCGGTTATCCTGTACAGCGCGCCGCTGTCGAGATAATGGTAGCCAAGCGCTTTTGCGACGAGGCCGGCCACCGTTCCCTTTCCCGATGCGGAAGGGCCGTCTATGGCGATTACCGGGACGGGTTCGGCTATTTCCGCGAATTTCTCGAAATAGGCGGGGAAGGTCTTGGCGACGCATTCCGGGTCGTTGATCCTGACATGCGTGCCGAAGGAGGCCAGGGAAAAGCACATCGCCATTCTGTGGTCGTCGTAGGTGTCGATCGAACCGTGAAGCGTGAAGGGTGAGGGGGGAGGCGTGACGGCGATGAAGTCATTTCCTTCCTCGACGATCGCGCCGAATTTCCTCAACTCTTTCGCCATTGCTTCTATCCTGTCGGTTTCCTTCACCTTCCAGCTCGCGATGTTCCTGAGCGTCGTCCTGCCCTTGGCGAAAAGGGCGGCTACCGCGAGCGTCATCGCCGCATCCGGTATGGCGTTGCAGTCGAGATCGATGCCCTGCAATCCGCCTTCCGGTGCGCATGCTTCGATCCAGTTTTCCCCCATCTCGATTCTCGCGCCCATTTTTTCGAGCGCATCGGAAAACCGGGCATCCCCCTGGATGCTGTCCTTGCCCACGCCGTAGACCCTGACAGGACCTTTTCCTATGGCGCCCGCAGCAAGAAAATAGGATGCTGACGAGGCATCTCCTTCGACATGGATCTTTCCCGGGGATAGATAGCGGCTGTCTTCGGGAATGAGGAATTCTTGCCAGCCATTTCGCTGCACCTTCACGCCGAAGCGCTCCATCATGGTCAGAGTGATTTCGATGTAGGGCTTGGAGATCAGTTCCCCTTCGACCGCAAGCGTGATTCTGCTTTTCAGAAGGGGAAGGGCCATCAGGAGCCCGGTGAGGAACTGGCTTGAGACATTCCCCTTCACCGTAAGGGAATGTCCGCCGATCTTCGCAGGCCTGATTTCCAGCGGCGGATAGCCTTCATTGCCGAGGTAGCCGATCTGCGCGCCGATCTGCCTCAACGCGTCGACGAGGTCCCCTATGGGCCGCTCGTGCATTCTGGGCACGCCCGACAATTCATAATGCCCGTTCGACAAGGCGAGCGCAGCGGTCAAGGGCCTGAATGCGGTTCCCGCGTTTCCGAGGAAAAGTTTTGCGTCCTTGACGGGGAAATTTCCGCCGCAGCCTTTCACGCGATAGGCATTATTCCCCAGGTGATCGATTTCAACGCCGAGGATTTGCAGGGCATCGAGCATCCTTTCCGTGTCGTCGGATTCGAGCAGGTCATGAATTTCCGTGCTGCCTTCGGCAAGCGCTGCAAGGAGCAGGACGCGGTTCGAGATGCTTTTCGATCCGGGGAGGGAAATTTCTCCCTTCGCGCCCATCATGGGGGGGAGGTCGAGGTATTCTTTCTTCATTGCTGTGTCCAGTTGCTTCTCACTTTTCGAGCTTCCGAGAAGATTTCCTCGAGCATCCCCGCGTCCTGTTCATCGAGCGCTTTCCTGATGTTCTCGAGTTCCTTCATGTAGCGGTCGAGCTCGTAAATCAATGCATCCCGGTTGGCGAGGCAGATGTCGCGCCACATCTCTGGAGAACTTGACGCGATCCGCGTGAAGTCCCTGAATCCGGAGGCTGCGAAAGAAAGGAGCTGCTCGCGGTTGCTCCTGACAGAAAGGTCGTGGACCAGGGCGAACGAGAGCAGGTGCGGCAGATGGCTCACTGCGGCGAATACCTCGTCGTGCTCGTTAGGGCTCATTTCTTCGACCTTGGCGCCGCAGGCTTCCCATAGGCCTCTTGCCTTTTCGATCAATTCAGGCGGATTTTCCGGAAGCGGGGTCAGGACGACCTTCTTTCCGGCGAAGAGCTCGGCGTGCGCTGCGGCAGGGCCGCTTTTCTCGGCGCCTGCGATGGGGTGGGCAGGGACGAACTGCGCGGCCTTTTCTCCGAGAAGCGGGGCGAGCTTCGCGACATCGCTTTTGGTGCTCCCCGCGTCCGTGATCAGGGTATGCTTTCCGAGATGCGGCGAGATTTTCTTCAGGATGGCTTCCATCTGTCCGACGGGGATGGAAAGCAGGACGACGTCGGCGTCCTTCAAATCGTTGTCTGATCCTGTCCTGTCGATGATGGCCAGGTTTTTGGCCGATTCGAGCGTCTGGCTGCTTCGTCCGAATCCGACCACTTCGCCGGCCATGCCTGCCTTTTTCAGCGCGAGGGAAAACGATCCGCCGATGAGTCCGACGCCGAAAACGGCGATCTTCATGTCTTCAGCTTTCATGGAGAAGATTTCCTTCCTTGCCGAAAACCTTGACCGATACGGGAATGCCTTGCCTCACGCTCGCCGTGACGACGCAGAAATCCTCGAACTGCAGGAGGCATCTGTCGAGATGATCGTAATCGGCATTCAGCCTGATTTCGACGTTTATGCTGCCGATCCTGAGCCTGCCCTTCTCGTTCCGGATCAGGGTGCCGGAGGCCGTCGTCCTGACGCCTTCCACTTCGTTCTTGAATTTCCTGAGGCAGAAGACGAGGCTTGCGGAGAGGCAATTCGCAACGGCCGCAGCGAGCACTTTCGATGCATTGGGGCCTGCACCTTCTCCCAGCGGGGGAGACTCGTCGACGACGAGTTCGGCATTGCCGAAATCAACCCTGAACCTGTAGTTCCCGATCTCTTCGAGTTCGACCGAGAAGCCGCCTTCCATGCCTAGAGATCCCGCCCTATCGCCTGTGCGATCAGCTTCAATGAGCCCATCAGGTCCTTGAGCTCATTGGGATTCAGGGCCTGGTCGGCGTCGCACCATGCTTCGCACGGATTGGGATGCATCTCGACCAGCAGCCCGTCTGCGCCGGCTGCGATCGCGGCTCTCGAGAGCGCAGGGACCATCCATGCCTTGCCGCCTGCATGGGAAGGATCGACGATCACGGGGAGATGGGTTTCCTTCTTCAATACGGGAATCGCCGTGACGTCGAGCACGTTGCGGTAATAGGTTTCGAAGGTCCGGATGCCGCGCTCGCAGAAGATGATGTTGTGGTTTCCGCCTGCCGCAACGTATTCGGCGGCCATCAGCCATTCTGAAATGGTGGCCGACATGCCGCGCTTCAGGATGACGGGCTTGTTGATGCGCCCGACTTCCTTCAGGAGGTCGAAATTCTGCATGTTGCGCGTGCCGATCTGGATCACGTCCACATCGTATTCGAGGAAGGTATCCAGCATGCGGATATCCATCAGTTCGGTGACGATGGGGAGCTTGTACTTGTCTGCCGCGGCACGGAAGATGTCGAGACCTTCCTTGCCCTTGCCCTGGAAGGTGTAAGGGCTCGTCCGCGGCTTGAAGGCGCCGCCGCGCATCAGCTTGCAGCCTGCATCAAAGACGTATTTGGCGGAAAGATCCATCTGCTCCTGGGTCTCGACGGAACAGGGGCCCGCGATGATCTGGACCGCCTTGCCGCCCAGGGGAACGCCCGCGATGTCGATGACCGTGCTCGCCCGATGCGATTCGCGCGAGACGATCTTGTACTGCTTGGCGATGTGCATCGCCGATTCGACGCCCGGAAGCGACGTGAACATGTCCGGGTCGAGGCTGCGCTCGTCGCCTATCGCACCGATCACGGTGCGTTCGATGCCGCGGGAGATATTGGCCTGCAATCCCGCCGCTTCCAGTTTCTTGACCACCGCGCCGATTTCGGCGTCGGTGACGTCCTTGCCCATCACTATGATCATTTCATGCTCCGATGGCCCGCTTCAGGGCTTTCAAAAATTTTTCGTTTTCGTGTTCGAGTCCGATGCTGACCCTGAGATGCTCCGGCATGCCGTATCCCGCAATCGGCCTCACGATGACGCCGAGGTTCAGCAGCTTCTGGTAGATTTCCCCCCCCTTTCCGACATGGAAAGAAAGGAAGTTGCCGAAGGAAGGGATATGCTCGAGCCCGAGCCTGTCCAGTCCCTCCATGATCTGCGCCATTCCTGAAAAATTCACTTCCCTGCTTTTCTCGAGGAAGGCCGTGTCGTCGAGGGCTGCGATCGAGGCGGCCTGCGCGATGCTGTTGACGTTGAAAGGCTGCCTGACCCTGTTCATCATGTCGGCAAGTTCGGGATTGGCAAGCGCGAATCCCACCCTGAGCCCGGCAAGGCCGTAGGCCTTCGAGAATGTGCGGGTGATGATCAGGTTGGGAAACTGCGCGAGCCATTTCACGCTTTCCGTGTCCATGCCTTCGGGCAGATATTCGTTGTAGGCTTCGTCCAGCACGACGACGACCGAAGAAGGCAATCTTTTCAGGAACGATTCGATCTCGGACTTCGAAAGCAACGTTCCCGTGGGATTGTTGGGGTTGGCGATGAACACGATGCGCGTGTCCATCCCGACATTGTCCAGCATCGCATCCAGATCATGCCCCCAGTTTTTCGCCGGCGTCTCTATGCCTCTCGCCCCAACCGCAAGGACGGCGAGCGCATAGACGGCAAAAGCATGCTTCGAGTATACGGCTGAAAGCCCGGGTTCGAGGAAGGCGCGGGAAGCGAGCTCGAGCAGGTCGTTCGAACCGTTGCCGAGCACGATCGATTCGACCTGCACGCCGTATCTGGCGGAGATCGCGGCCTTCAGTTCGAAACCGTTTCCGTCCGGATAGCGCGACGCATCGAGCAGCGCATCCTGTGCAGCCTTCAATGCCTTGGGGCTGGTTCCGAGCGGATTCTCGTTCGATGCGAGCTTGACGATGTCCTTCAGCCCGAGTTCGCGCTCGAGCTCTGAAATGGGTTTTCCCGG
>JAJZPK010000165.1 GCA_021811205.1 Pseudomonadota bacterium | reverse complement strand
ACTGGGTTATGCTTGTCTACGAGTATCGCCATCACTTGCCCCTCGAAGCTTCGACCGCCAGTTTGGCGGCATCCATCATGCTGTTCGCTGAAATGATGGGCAGCCCGGATTCGGCCAGTATCTTCTTTCCTATATCGACGTTCGTCCCTTCCAGCCTCACCACCAGCGGAACGGTAAGCGCGACCTGCCTCGCCGCCTCGACGATGCCCTGTGCGATCACGTCGCATTTCATGATCCCGCCGAATATGTTGACCAGAATCACCTGAAGGTGGGGATTGGCGAGCATCAGCTTGAAGGCCTCGGTTACCTTCTCTACGCTCGCCCCTCCTCCTACATCCAGGAAATTGGCCGGGGATGCGCCGTAGAGCTTCACGATATCCATGGTCGCCATGGCGAGTCCTGCGCCGTTGACGAGACAGCCGATATTGCCGTCGAGCGAAATGTACGAGAGCCCATACTTGGATGCCTCGATCTCCGCAGGATCCTCCTCGTCCAGATCGCGCAGCGCAAGGATTTCCGGATGGCGATAGAGCGCGTTGTCGTCGAAATTGATCTTGGCATCCAGCGCGAAAAGCTTGCCGGCCTTGTCGAGAACGAGCGGGTTGACTTCCAGCAGCATGGCGTCCTTTTCAACGAATGCACGGTACAATGCGCCGAACAATTTGACAGCTTCCCCGGTCGCTTCCTCCGGAATGCCTATCTTGCGCGCGACGGCCTTGACTTCAGCCTCGAGCAGCCCCTTGCCCGGGTCGATCACGATTTTCTCGATTTTTTCCGGATTTCTTTTCGCCACTTCCTCGATTTCGGTCCCGCCCTCGCTGCTCGCAATCAGCACGACGCGCTGGCTGTTCCTGTCCACGACGAACCCGGCATAATATTCCTTCTCGATTCTGGCGCCTTCCTCGATCAGAAGCCGCCTGACAATGCGCCCTTCTTCTCCCGTTTGCGGAGTAACGAGACGCATGCCGAGCATGTTTGACGCCAGCGCTTCGACTTCTTCAAACGATTTCGCGATCTTCACGCCGCCGGCCTTGCCCCGCCCGCCGGCATGGATCTGCGCCTTGACGACCCATGCGTTGCCGCCAAGCTTTTTCGCATTCTGAACCGCTTCCGTCGCGCTGAAAGCGGGCAATCCTCTTGGAACCGGCGCATCATATTCGCCGAGGATTGCCTTCGCCTGGTATTCGTGTATCTTCATGCCTCTCCTTCACCCCATCTTGCCGAAATGTCCTGGGGAATGTCCAAATGATCCAGTATCCTGGCTACGATATAGTCGACCAGATCGTCGACCGTCTGAGGATGTTGGTAAAACCCGGGATTGGCCGGCAGGATGACCGCGCCCGCCTGAGCGAGCCTCAGCATGTTTTCGAGATGGATGACCGAAAATGGCGTCTCCCTCGGCACGATGACGAGTTTCTTCCTTTCCTTCAGCATGACGTCGACTGCGCGTTCGATGATGTTCTGGCTCATGCCCGCCGCAAATGCGGCCAGGCTGCCCATGGTGCAAGGGCAGACCACCATCGCATCCGGCGGATTGGAGCCGGACGTGACAGGCGCAAACCATTCTTCGCGCCCGAAAACGCGCAGCTTTCCAGGTGCCGCATTGAAACGCTCCTTGAAGTATTCTTCCGCATCCGATGCGCGCGACGGCAGAGTCAGCCCCATTTCCTGCTTGATGACGATCTGCGCCACGTTCGAATAGATCAGGTAGAGGCGTGCGCCGCTTGCCAGTATTTTCTCCATCAGGCGGAGCGCATAGGGCATGCCGGAGGCGCCGGTCAATGCCAGCACAATGGTTTTTTCCTTGTTCATCCGGTCATTGTAGGGGAACTTGATGAGGCGCCTCAACTTTTTTGTATTCAAGAAAATGCGCAGCGACAAGGCCGTTGACCGTGCCGAAAAGAAGGGCTGCGGAAGCGAACAAGGGAGTCAGCGAAAAGAGCCCGACATGCGGGATCAGCCATAGGTAGGCCAGCATCAATTGCCCGCCGATATGGGCGAATGCTGCGATCACGCTTTTGCTCACCGGTCCGAAATATCGCTCCGGCAAGACGCCGGACAAGGCAAGTGCTGCCAGGCTGCAAAGCGCGCCGGACAAGCCGAGGAAGAACCCCGGGGAAAGAAAGGAGCCGAACAGCAGGCTGCCCGCCAGCACCCTGAGCAAGGATACCCAGATCGCCGCCCCCAGGCCGTAGCGCGTCAGCACGACAAGCACGACGATATTGGCAAGCCCGGGCTTGATGCCGGGAATCGGCAGCGGAATGGCCGCATCCACGAAAGAAAGCCCGATCGCGGCCGCCGCCATGCGTGCAATCTGCCTGTCCTCGGCGGTAGCCGAAATCTCAATAGTTGAGCGAATCATAAGCCTTTTCCGCCCCGAGAAGTTCGACGCTCACCTGATTGGGCAGGCAGATTGCGACGTCTCCCGCATGCATCAGCCATCCCTGTCTGACGCAATACTGATGCCGCCCCGGATCCTTCGCCACGCGGGCCCTGCCTTGCGATATGACGACAAGGCTCACGCCCAGGGGACCCGGCACACTGATTTTCCTGTTCTCGTCCAGGCTGAGTTCCGCGAAAACCTCTCCGCCTTTCCTGATCAATACCTTTTGCGCGCCGCCCATGTGCCAGAATCTCGCAAAAAGATAAGCCACGAAGAAGAGCCCGATCATGATGACGAGCCAATCGCCCACCTTGACAAGGCGAATCACTTCAATTCCCTGTGCCGCACCAGCACCTGGCTGGATGCAAAATGGGACGCGAGCCGCTCCACCATGTAGACCGAGCGGTGCTGCCCGCCCGTGCATCCTATCGATATGGAAAGATAATTACGGTTGTCTCTGATGAAGCTCGGCAGCCATGTCTCGACAAAGCGCCGTATGTCTTCGAGCATTCTGCCTACGCTTTCCTCGCCTTCCAGAAACCGGACGACTTCCCTGTCCTTGCCTGAGAGCGGCCTGAGCTTGGGATCATAGAAGGGGTTGGGCAGGCAGCGAACGTCGAAAACCATGTCCGAATCAAGCGGAAGGCCGTGCTTGAAGCCGAATGACTGGAAAAGCAGGGTGAGCCTCGATTTGTCGATATGGATGAAATCCTGTATCCATCTTCTCAGCACGTTCGGACTCAAACCGGACGTGTCGATCTTGTGCGCAATTTCCCTGATCTCGGACAGCATCTCCCGCTCGTTTTCGATGCATTCGGGCAGGGTAAGTTTTTCGTCGGACAGGGGATGCTTTCGCCTCGTCTCCGAGAAACGCTTGACCAGCGTTTCGGTATTGGCTTCCAGAAAAAGCAGGCGGACATCCATGCCCTTTTCCTTGAGCGACAGGATATGCTGTGGAAGCTGCTGCAAGGACCCCATGCTCCTGATGTCGACGCTCACGGCGATACGCTCGTTTCCGGAAGAGAGCAGCATCTGAGCGAGTTCCGGAAGCAGCATGACGGGAAGGTTGTCAACGCAGTAATACCCGCAATCCTCGAGCACATTGAGCGCGATGCTCTTTCCCGACCCGGAAAGCCCGCTGATCAGGATGAGCTGCATCAGGATCCTTCCATGTGCGCCCGCTGCCGCTCGATGAATTCCCGCGTGCTGTCTATTCCGCGCATCAGGAGGATATGGTTCCTGACCGCCACCTCGACAAGCACCGCGAGGTTGCGCCCGACAGCCACGGGAAGCGTCACTTCAGGGATCTCGACCCCCATGATTTCGCGTCTTCCGCGATCCAGCGGCAGGCGCTCGATTTCGGCAAGATCGAGCTCATTCGATCGCTTGAGATTGACGATGAGCTTCAGATTCTTCTTCGGACGCATCGCATTCTCGCCGAAAATGGTCCTGATGTTGAGCAGGCCGATGCCGCGCACTTCGAGAAAATCCCTGAGAAGAGAAGGACATCTGCCTTCGAGCGTCTCAGGCGCTATCCTGTAGAACTCGACCGAATCGTCCGCAATCAGACCGCTGCCGCGGCTGATGAGCTCAAGCGCAAGTTCGCTCTTTCCCACCCCGCTCTCTCCCGTGATCAGGACGCCCATGCCCAGGACGTCGAGAAAAACGCCATGCATCGACGTGGAGCCGGCAAGGTTGCGTGTCAGGTAATGGCGCAGCAGCCACATCAGGTGCACGCTCTGTTGGGAAGAGCGCAGGAGCGGCACATCGAATGCATCGGCCATCTCTGCAAGGATGCTTGAAACCGGTTCATTCTCCGCAACGATCATGCAGGCAATGTCTCCCCTGAATACAGGCTCGAGCAACGCTCTTTGCTGATCCAGATCGAAGGCATCGAGATATTCGTATTCCGCGCGGCTGACGACCTGAACCCAGTTGGGATGGATGAAATTGAGGTGTCCGATGAGGCCCTGGGGAGATTCTGCTATCCTGTCGCTGTCGAGCACTCGCTCGCTTCCGCTCAACCCCGCGCCCCACTCCAGCGCGAGCTTGCCCTTGAGTTCTTCGAACAGGCTGGCAATGCTAATCTGCGGCATGCGGCTTCCATTCATTGACAAGCTGGATGACGGCATCCGGATTCGGCGCATCCATCAAGCTATCCCTGAAACTCTTGTCGCTGAACATCTGGGCCAGTTCGCCGAGAATCTGCAAGTGGAGATCGGTGGCTCGCTCCGGAACGAGCAGCACGAAAATCAGCCCGACCGGCTTGGAATCCGGCGCATCGAAGGGAATGGGGGAAGCCAGTTTGACAAGGGCGCCAGCGGCTTCCCTCAACCCCTTGATCCGGCCGTGGGGGATTGCCACGCCCTGACCCAGTCCGGTGGAGCCCAGCTTCTCCCTGCCGAACAGGCTGTCGAAGACTTCGCTTCTGGCAATGCCGATGCTGTTCTCGAAAAGCAGGCCCACCTGTTCGAAGACACGCTTCTTGCTGCCCGCATCGAGATCCATGACAACATGCTCGGGGACAAGCAATTTAGCGATGAGATTCATCGCCTTACTGGGCCTTCAGACCCTCGCCGTCGAGGCGGCGCTCGATCGTCTTTTCCTTGTGCTTCATGATCTGCCGATCCAGCTTGTCGGCCAGGCTGTCGATCGCAGCGTACATAGATC
>JAJZPK010000164.1 GCA_021811205.1 Pseudomonadota bacterium | reverse complement strand
GTGCAGAGCGTGACGAGTCCGGTGTCGTGCGGCCTCGGACTGACCTCGGAGAACCAGACCATGTCGCCCTTGACGAAAAGCTCGACGCCGAAAATGCCTGTCCCGCCGAGTTCGTCCGTGACTGCTTTGGCGATGCTTCTCGATTTTTCGAGGGATGACTGACTCATTTTCATCGGTTGCCAGCTTTCGACGTAATCTCCCTTCACCTGGACATGCCCGATCGGCTCGCAGAAATGCGTTTCGATGTGTCCCGAAGCATTCTTCGCCCTGACGGTAAGCAGGGTGATCTCGTAATCGAAATCGATATAGCCTTCGACGATCACTTTGCCCTGGTCGACCCTTCCCCCCTTAGCAGCATATTCCCAGGCTGCATCGATTTCATCCGCATTTTTCACGAAGGACTGCCCCTTTCCCGAGGAAGACATCACTGGCTTCACCAGCGCTGGCAATCCGATTATTCCGATCTCGGCCTTCAATTCTTCGAGGCTGGATGCGAAAGCATAGGGGGAAGTCGGTAATCCCAGCTTCTCTGCTGCAAGCCGCCTGATTCCTTCTCTGTTCATGGTGAGGTTTACTGCCCTCGCGGTCGGGACGACCCGTGCGATGTTCTGATCCTCGATCTCGACAAGCATGGATGTCGCGATCGCCTCGATCTCGGGGACGATGACATGCGGCTTCTCCTTCAGGACCAGCGCCTTCAGAGCTTCCGGATCGGTCATGTCGATGACGTGGGCGCGGTGCGCGACCTGGTGCCCAGGCGCATCGGGATAGCGGTCGACCGCGATCACCTCCACCCCTAGACGCTGCAGCGCGATGATGACTTCCTTGCCCAGCTCGCCGCTGCCGAGCAGCATGACGCGGGTTGCGTTGTCCGAAAGCGGAGTGCCTATTCTCATGATGTTCGTCCTGTCTCTGGAATGTCGGAATTTTATTACGGCCGGATGACAAAGGCGAGCATATCGAGCAAGCACTGCCATGCAGACATGGAGTACAAAACCGGTTTATTCTGCACCCTGGACAAGCATCCCCGAGTTTTTTATTGCATTCCATTGGCGAAATGATTAGAGTTCCAGGCATGAACAAGGATCAATACATCGAGCTTTCATGCGGAAATTGCGCGGAAGGCGCCGGACTGGACATCGATTTCTCTTTCGCCTTCCAGCCCATCGTGGACATCGAAACGCGCGGCATTTTTTCCCACGAAGCCCTGGTCAGAGGTCCGTCCGGGGAGCCCGCCCATAGCATTCTCGACCGCCTGACCGACGAGACGAGATATCGCTTCGACCAGGCTTGCCGGGTGAAGATCGTCAAGATGGCATCGGAACTGGGTGTTTCATCCAATGTGAACATCAATTTTTATCCGAATGCGGTCTACAAGCCCGAACTGTGCATACGCACCACGCTTGCTGCCGCAGCCGAATACGGCTTTCCCGTGGAAAGAATCATTTTCGAGGTGACCGAAGGAGAGGAAATCAGTGACCATGCCCATCTCCTTTCCATCATCAAGACATACCAGAAACTGGGTTTCAAGACGGCGATCGACGATTTCGGTGCTGGATACGCGGGACTCAA
The DNA here is from genome assembly GCA_021811205.1 of Pseudomonadota bacterium. The sequence continues at coordinate 3,558 of JAJZPK010000164.1, read as the reverse complement.
TCTGCTGAGCGAATTCCAGCCAGATTACATCAAGCTCGACATCAAGCTCGTGAACGGAATCGATACAAGCCGTCCCCGTCAGGCAATCGTCAAGGGGATTATCCAGGTCTGTGAGGACCTGTCGATTGGAATCCTCGCAGAAGGCGTGGAAACACGAGACGAATATCACTGGCTGAAGGATGCAGGCATCCGCCTGTTCCAGGGATACCATTTCGCAAGGCCTTCATTTGAATCGATTCAGGATGTGCCTACAGAAGCTTACGTCTGAACAGTTGTCGATCTCGCCCCCCCAGGGCAACGCAATAATTCGACTGCTACACGCCAGAATCTGCCTTTGAACAGATGATCGGTCGAGCGTCGCCAACGGGCAAAAGGAAACCGTCACCGTCCTGGCGATCCGCCACCTGTTCGAATACGATTCTTGCTCACTCCATCGCTTCGAGTTCCGAATGGAGCTCCAGCCATTCGTTCTCCATTTTTGAAATTTCCGATTCCAATTTCGACTGTCTGAACACGGCCGATTTCACGGCCTCTCTGTCTTCGTGGAATTTCGGATCGGCGAGCCTGTCCTCGACTTCATTTTTTTCCAGGCCCAGCCTTTCCATCTCCTTCTCGAGCTTCGCTATTTCCAGCTGGAGCGGTCTTTTTCTCGCTCTGGACTCGGCTTCAGCCCGCTTCCTGTTCTCTTTTTGAGGCTTCGCTTCCATGGGCGCCTCCAGGATGCGCTTGCCGTATTCCTCGACGTCTGCATCATATTGGATGGCCTTTCCATCTTCGACGAGCAGCAGGTCGTCGGCCACCGTCCTCAAGAGATGCCTGTCGTGGGAAACCACCACGATCGCCCCCTCATAGTCCTGCAGCGCGAGCGTCAACGCATGCCGCATTTCCAGATCGAGATGGTTGGTCGGTTCGTCGAGCAGCAGGAGGTTGGGCTTCTCCCGAATGATGAGCGCAAGGACCAGCCTCGCCTTCTCTCCTCCCGAGAAATGCTTTATATTCGAAAATACCGCGTCCCCATTGAATCCGAATCCTCCGAGATAATCGCGTATCTGCTGTTCCGTGGCCTTCTCGTCCATCTTCTGGACATGCCTCATCGGACTCTCTTCCGTATTCAGACTCTCGAGCTGGTGCTGGGCGAAATAGCCTATCTTCAGTCCGCGCCCTTCTATCCTGCCGCCCGAATAAGGCGCGATTTCGCCCGCGATCAGCTTGATCAGGGTGGATTTTCCGGCGCCGTTTCTGCCCAGGAGCGCAAGCCTGCTCCCCGTCTCGATCGAAAGCGAGACATCGTTGAGGATGGTTTTTCCAGGGTAGCCTGCGGAAGCTTTCTCGAGCTTCAGGAGCGGATTTGATGCTTGACCCGGTTTTTCGAACGAAAAGCTGAATGGTGAATCGACATGGGCTGCGGAAATCAATTCCATTCTTTCCAGCGCCTTGATTCTGCTCTGCGCCTGTCTCGCCTTGGTCGCCTTGGCCTTGAACCGGTCGATGTAGGATTTCAGGTGGGCCACTTCGCGCTGCTGACGCTCGAAGGCCGACTGCTGCTGGGCGAGGTTCGCCGCTCTCTGCCGTTCGAAATCGTCGTAGTTTCCTGCATAGCGCCTGATTGTAGAATGCTCGATATGCAGGATCGAATCGACTGTCTCGTTCAGGAAATCCCTGTCATGGGAAATCAGGAGCAGCGTTCCTTCGTATTTCCTGAGCCATTGCCCTAGCCAGAGGACTGCCTCGAGATCGAGGTGATTGGTGGGTTCGTCGAGCAGCAGGATGCTTGATCGGCACATCAGCGCCCTGGCGAGATTGAGCCTCATCCGCCATCCGCCGGAGAATTCCGAGACCGGCTTTTCAACCGCATCGTTCGAAAACCCCAGGCCGTACATCAGCCTGGATGCCCTCGCCTTGGCGCCGTAGCCGTCGATTTCCTCGAGCCTAGCAAGGAGACCTGCGAGTTCATCCCCTTCCGGATTTCTGGCCATTTCCGCTTCCAGAGTCCGCAATTCCGCGTCGCCGTCGATCACGTATTCGACCGCAGGCCGCATGGACGCTTCCACCTCCTGCTCGACATGGGCGATGACTGCGGATTTCGGGATGTCCACCTCCCCCGATTCGGGATGCAGTTCGCCCCTGATCAGTGAAAAGAGGCTGGACTTTCCGCAGCCGTTGAGTCCGGTCAGGCCGACCTTCCAGCCGTCATGGAGGACGAGGTCGGCATCCTTGATCAGGGCGCGGCTTCCCCTGTAAAGCGAGAGTTTCTTGAACTGGATCATGACAAAAAACCCGGGTTTCCCCGGGTTTTTTCATTCTGCGACGGGTTCCGTCTTCGGCGCTTCCTTGGGCGGTTCAGGCAGTATGGCCTTCATGGAAAGGCGCAGCCTTCCCTTTTCGTCGGCTTCCAGCACCTTGACCTTGACCTGCTGGCCTTCCTTGAGATGGTCGGATACCGCGTTCACGCGCTCGTGCGCGATCTGCGAAATGTGCAGAAGACCGTCCTTGCCCGGGAGAACGGCGACGATTGCGCCGAAATCGAGCAGCTTCTGCACGACACCGTCGTAGACCTTGCCCACTTCGACATCGGCCGTGATGTCCTCGATGCGCTTCTTGGCGAGCTCGCCACCCTGGGCGGAGACGCAGGCGATGGTCACCGTGCCGTCTTCGCTGATGTCGATCTGGGTACCCGTTTCCTCGGTGAGCGCGCGGATGACCGAGCCGCCCTTGCCGATCACGTCCCTGATCTTCTCCGGGTTGATCTTGATCTTGATCATGCGCGGCGCATGGTCGGACATCTGCTCGCGCGTTGCGGGCAGCGCAGCCTTCATCAGCCCGAGAATATGGACGCGGCCTTCCTTTGCCTGAGAAAGCGCGGCCTTCATGATCTCGCGGGTGATGCCGGTGATCTTGATGTCCATCTGCAACGCGGTGATGCCGTTATCCGTTCCGGCCACCTTGAAGTCCATGTCGCCGAGATGATCCTCGTCGCCAAGAATGTCTGTCAGCACCGCGAAGCGGTTGCCTTCCTTGATGAGTCCCATGGCGATGCCAGCGACATGCGCCTTGATCGGCACGCCAGCGTCCATCAGCGAGAGGCACCCGCCGCAGACGGAAGCCATGGAGCTCGAACCGTTCGATTCGGTGATTTCGGAGACGATCCTGATCGAATAGCCGAATTCGTCCTGCTTGGGCAGGACTGCGGCGAGCGCGCGCTTGGCGAGCCTGCCGTGTCCGATTTCGCGCCGCTTCGGCGAACCCACGCGCCCGGTTTCTCCGGTCGCATAGGGAGGCATGTTGTAGTGCAGCATGAACCGCTCAGTGACCTCTCCCTGAAGCGCTTCGATGACCTGAGAATCGCGCTCCGTGCCGAGCGTGGAAACGACCAGTGCCTGGGTCTCTCCCCGGGTGAAGAGCGCGGATCCGTGCGTCCTGGGAAGAACCGAGGTCCTGATGGTGATCGGCCTCACCGTTCTCGTGTCGCGCCCGTCTATCCTGGGTTCGCCGGAAAGGATCTGGTCGCGGACGATCTTCGCTTCGAGGTCGCTGAACAGCGTCTTGATGGCCTGACCG
>JAJZPK010000163.1 GCA_021811205.1 Pseudomonadota bacterium | reverse complement strand
GATTTATCATCTAAAGTGAATTCTCAAAGTGTATTGCATCATCCCAAGTGGCGCTCAAACATCCTGACACAAAGCATGGCCATGCAAGCTCTTCTGGAAAAGGCCGAACTGGTCGCTGAAAGCGATGCAAGTGTCGTTATTCGAGGGGAAAGCGGCACGGGGAAGGAGCTTCTGGCAAGAGCTATCCACGATGCAAGCCATCGAGCGAACAGGCCGTTCATGGCAATCAATTGCGCCGCAATTCCTGAATCACTTCTTGAGTCGGAGCTCTTTGGCTACTGCAAAGGAGCTTTTACCGGCTCCACGAGAGATCACACTGGGCTGATTCAGGCGGCTCAAGGAGGAACTGTATTTCTCGATGAAATTGGCGATATGCCATTAATGCTTCAGGCAAAATTATTGCGCGTTCTTCAGGAGCGGCAAGTCACGCCTCTAGGCGACACACAATCAGTTCCCGTTGATGTGCGGTTCCTTTCCGCGACACATAAAAATCTGAAAGATGAAATTGCCTCAGGTGGATTCCGAGAGGATATGTATTACCGCCTCAATGTCGTTGAATTTGAGATACCATCTCTTTCAGAGCGTACAGAGGACATTCCGCTTCTTGCCAAACATTTCCTGTCCAGCTTTGCATCGAAATATCACAAACCAGTGAACGGATTTTCTCCCGAAGCCATGAGCATATTGATCAGCGCCCCATGGCCGGGAAATGTGCGCCAACTCCAGAATGTCGTCGAGCAATGTGTAGCCCTTTGCACTGGCCCGCTCATTACAAGCGCATTGATTGAAAAGGCTATGGATTGCGAAATAAAGACAATTCCATATGATGCGGCCAAAAAGCGATTTGAAAGAGAATACCTGATTAGCACCTTGAAGATCACTGAAGGGAATGTAGCTCAGGCCGCCAAGCTTTCCCGGCGGAACCGGACTGATTTTTACAAATTGCTTCAGAGACACCAAATTCTGCCTTCATCCTTTAAAAAGTGATCTGTTAACGTTATTCTCGTAATTCCCTATCAAACCAAGCCAATATAGCCATGCGTCTTGGCACATGCCGTATTGGGCAAGATCGCTCCAAAGTTGGTTTTTAGCTCAGGACTTGATTTGCGGCAAACTGCAATTCCTGAATTTCAATTTGGATGGAACTGGTAGAGCCAGGTTTCTGTGAGGGTTTCCCCACCGTGACGCAGGAAGAGGCGGATTTCAACCGGATCAGTCGATCCCTCAAGACCGCCAAGGTCGAATAGAGTGCGCCAGCGCCCACTTACACCGTCCGGGACAGCTTCGGTTCCCACATTCTCAATCCTGCCTCGCGATGCGGTGAGTATTGCCTCGGGGATGGCGCCGGGTGGAAAATTATTCAGCTGTCCCCCCATGAATTCGACTTCGAATTTGTGAACACCTTGAGGGCGATTCCCAGACTCGCCACCCCTCCCGATACGAGTTGCCACGCATTGTGCGAGTGGGGTCTCGAAGGGCTGGCTGGCCTGCCAGTGAAGGCGGTAGCGGAATCGGTGAACAGAACCGGCCTTGGCCTTCTTGTCCGGGACCCACATGGCGACGATGTTGTCGTAAATCTCCTCATCTGTATGCAACTCGACCAGTTGAACCGTCCCCTTCCCCCAGTTTTCGAGCGGCTCGACCCACAAACTCGGCCTTCTCTCATAATGAACCGCATCCAGATACTGAGAAAAATGTCGCTGCCGCTGCATCAGGCCGAAACCCTTAGGATTGTCGTCAGAGAAATAGGAAACATTGATTCCCTTAGGATTGATCAGGGGACGCCAGATATGTTCGTTGCTTCCCGTCCAGAGTGCGAGCCCGTCAGAGTCGTGCACTTCGGGACGCCAGTCCACTTGAAATGCCTTGTCCTTTCCGGAGAACCAGTACATCGACGTGACGGGAGCAATCCCGAATCGGGCAATGTCACGCCTCAGAAACAGATTCGCCTCGATATCCATGACGACGCCCTTTTCCCGCGTCATTGCGAATCGATAGGCACCGGTCAGGCTCGGTCCATCAAGCAAAGCATAGACGACCATCGTTTTACTATTCTTGTCGCCGGGCTCGAAATAGAAAGCCGTGAAGGCAGGAAATTCTTCCTTGATGCCAGATTCAACAACATTGACAGCAACTCCTCGAGCAGAGAGGCCGTACTGGTACTCATCTCCGATGGCGCGAAAATAAGAAGCCCCAAGAAATGCAGCCCAGTCATTGTAGCGCCAGTCGGGGCGATTGGTCAGGCGGCTTTCCTGGACCCGAAAGCCGGCATAGCCTGTCTTTGGGCCCATCCTGCGTGCAGGGCTGCCATCAGGCATCTGGAACTGATTCTTGTCGTACAGGATTTCGCGCATGGTGGTATCGGTGCGCACGGGGTTCGTTGCAGCATCGAGATGGTACATCCTCACCTTGTAGCGAAAGAATTTGCCGGGATGGAAGAATTCGACGGGATACTGTCCAGGACCTTTCGAGAACAAGGCTTCCTCTGGTTTGAAATGGATCTGTCCGTGAGCAGCCCAGTCAATTTTTTCGAGCACGTCCTGGTCCGGCTGCAGGGGAGCACGGTAAGGCAAACCGGCAAGCTTTTTTGCTTCCTCGATCAGCATCTTCCATGAAAAAACTTGCCGATCACCCAGCTTCAATCCTGAATCACTAGCGCGCGCTTCAGACCACGGAAGCGCTGTTGATGCGGCCATTGCCGCGACAAGCTCGAGGAAACGGCGGCGGTCGAAAGCTTGATCATCCATGAATCAGGCCCATGCATTGGTCAGAATTTCAGGCGTGCTGCGCTCTTCCGGGATGAGCAGCCATCGCTGGCGGCGCAGCAGACGTCCCCACCTTGCCTGACTGGTGATCACCGTGAGCGGAACCGCCAGAAGAAGCGGCAACCCGACTGGCAGCAGCCAGAGTGCCGCGCCGGGATGGTAAGCCAGTGTGGCCGTCAGAGCCAAGGTGACGACGGCAATGACATGAGCAAACCGATCGAAGGCATCCTGCCATGGAACCGACATGATCTCTCGATTGGGCGACTTCCACTCGAGGCGCAACCCGGTTAGGGCCGTCACCACGAATATTGTATGTGCCACCATTCTGATGGGAGCCTGCAGCGCAGAAAACAGGGCTTCGAGAAGGACGCTCTTGATCAGCGCGGCAGTCCCGCCGAAGGCGGCCTGCTCGTCCTTCTTAAGAATGGCGATAACCGCCAGCACGCGCGGCATGAACAGCAGCGACAAAGTAAGCGCCCATAGCATATCCATCGAGGAAGACATGCCGAGCCAAGGCAAGAAGGTGAATGAGACTGTGTTCGGCTCCAGCAGACGCAATGCAAAGCTGACTATAAGGAAGCCGAGCCATAGCGGAGCAGAAACGTAAGCCATGGCACCCGTAAATATCATGGCACGATGCACTGCCTGAAATCCGGGTTCGGCAATCAGGCGAAAATTCATCAAATTACCCTGACACCAGCGGCGATCACGTTGCAGTTCTTCGAGCAGATTGGATGGCTGCTGCTCATAGCTGCCGTCTTGATCAGAAACCAGCCATACATGGTATCCAGCCCTACGCATGAGGGCAGCCTCGATGAAATCGTGCGACATGATTTCGCCGGAAAGTCCGCCCTGCCCGGGGAGCTTCGCCAATGCGCAATATCTGATAAATGGTTCGAGACGAATGATGGCGTTGTGCCCCCAATAATGTGAATCCCCAAGTTGCCAGAATTGCATGCCCGAGGTGAACAGAGATCCCACGACACGTCCTGCGAACTGCTGGATGCGAGCATGGAACGTTGTGACGCCACAAGACCGCGGAGCGGTCTGAATGATTCCCGCGTCAGGATTGGATTCCATCAGGGCTACCAGCTTCGACAGAGTGTTGCCCGTCATCACGCTGTCAGCATCAAGCACGACCATGTACCTGTAGTTCGCACCCCAGCGGCGACAGAAATCTGCGACATTTCCTGCTTTCTTGCGGGTGCGACGCTGGCGATGTCGGTAATACAGGCGAACTTTCCCTTCTAATTTGTCGCGCAAGCTGCACCAAGCCGTCATTTCCGCCGCCTGCAAGACAGGGTCGTTGGTGTCCGACAGCACGTAGACATCAAAGAGATCTGCATGCCCGACTTCCGCGAGCGAATCACAGGTAGCGCGCAACCCAGCAAAAACAGGGCCAGACGGCTCGTTGCAGATGGGCATGACAATGGCCGTACGCGCTTTCTGGTCAAGATTGTCGGCATTGGCATCGGCTAGCGAAAGTGCGTGCGGGTCGGGATGGAACTGAACCCAGAAACCCATCAGTGCCGTGACGAATCCAGCCGCCACCCATCCAAACAGCAGCACGAACAAGGCGAGTTGGATGGTATGCAAGACAGGATGGATTGACTCAAAAGGCTGAGCGTAAGCCAGCAAGTCATCCGCAAATGTAGCGCTTACAATCACGAGCAGGATCAGCATTCCCCTCCTCCTGAAGGCCGCATACTCCCAAGGTTTGATCATTTCATGGTTTTCTGAAGATTTGCCCTTCAGTGCAAGGCTCATTCCCTTCCAGAATCCAGTCCATGAACGGGGGACCATGCTGCTGCGACGAATGGGCGGGCAATACTGACATGAGGGAATAGGCATATTGTGATCCTTGCTCCACAAATAATAAATGGTCAAGGATCATGCAAATATCATGCCTGAAGATATAACAAACTGATATTATTGTTCTATAGTTGCATGTTGCGTGGTCTGGAAGGCGAATTTTCCAACACAAATGTCGCACTTTGACGACGCCGCTGATTGTCGAATCGTTTCTTTATTCGATAACGAATTGATTTTTCAGAGCACACTAAATGTCGCAGGAACAAGACAACAAAAGGAATGATTTCTTCAGGCCAGGGCAAATGAATCGCCTGCCCAATGATTATAAACGGGATTTTCAGTTCAAAGCCGGGTCGCACGATCAACGGCCAGTCTAACCCATGATGACATCATGCCCCGAGTGAGCGGAGGCATCATGCTCCTATAGGCCGCATTCGATCAGCAACACCCATGCATCTGGATGGGCGGGCATTTGACTGTGCCATAGGAGCAAAATACGCAGCAATCGCCGGGCTTGCGGCAAGCTTCGTTCTACGGGATTTTGGAATGACTCAGATCGGA
>JAJZPK010000162.1 GCA_021811205.1 Pseudomonadota bacterium | reverse complement strand
ATGCCCTGCAGAATCACCCATTCTGAAAGCCTGATTTCGAATTCGCTGTTTTCGACAAGCGGCATGAATTCTGCTGGCGCCAGAAGTCCGCGTTCGGGGTGCTGCCAGCGGATCAAGGCTTCCATGCTGATCACTTCGCCGCTTCTCATGTCGATTTTCGGCTGGTAGTAAAGAACCAGCTCATCAGTCTGCAATGCCATTTCAATGCGGGATAGGCCCTCCGAGCGCACCTGGGCGAGATGGTCGTTGACCGCATCGAAGAAATGGATTCTGTTCCGTCCCTTCTGCTTGGCGATGTACATGGCCTGATCGGCATGCCGCAGCAATCCCGAGCCGTCCGTGACGTGATCGGGATACATTGCTACCCCGATGCTCGAAGATATTTTGACTTCATGTCCATCGATCAGAAAAGGATCGCTGAAAATCTCCATGATCCGGTTCAACAGCATTGTGCATTCATCCTCGCCCGACAGTCCGTTCAGGACCAAGACGAATTCGTCCCCCCCCAAGGCGCGCGACTGTATCGGTCGAGCGGGAGGCGGCGGTGAGCCGTTTCGCTACCTCGATGAGCAGACTGTCTCCTGTGGCATGGCCGTAAGTGTCGTTGATGGGCTTGAAGCCGTCTAGATCCATGAAGCACACGGCGATGTTGCCGCCTGCGCGTTTTGCCCCTGAAACCGCCATGTCGAGCCGGTCGTTCAGCAACACCCTGTTCGGTAGCCCGGTCAACGGATCATGATGAATCAGGTGTTCCAGCTGATTCTGATGGTTCTTGATTTCGGTAATGTCGTCGACGATGGTGACCAAATAGTCGACTTCTCCGGTTGGCCCATGCACGCCCCTGCTTGCGATATGCGCGTGGATGACGCTCCCATCCTTCCTGACATAGCGCTTGTTCAATTCGAAATCGTCGGTTTCTCCGTCCAGGATGCTGCGAACTGCCTCGCTGCTTTCTTCTACATCATCGGGATGAGTAACATCAGCCCAGGGCTTCTGCAACAATTCCTCTTTCGAATAGCCCAGCATCTTGCATAGGGCCTCGTTGACTTCGAGCCAGGAGCCAGTGGTGGGTGACGTCGCTGCCATTCCCACCATTGCACGGTCAAAGTAAGCCCTGAAGTGGCGTTCGCTGGCAAGGAGATCACTGCGGATCCGTTGTCGCTCCCTTTCCCTGTCAAAGCTGTCGAGGGAGAACGATATGTCGCGTATCATCTCATCCAGCAGATCGATGGCTTCCTTGTCGAATGCATCCTCATCAGGATGATAGACGCCCAGAATCGCAAACGGCTTGCCACCTCGAAGAATCGGGAATGTGCCGCTGCTGCCCCATCCGAAGCGCCTTGCCTGATCGTGCCATGGCCTGGTCGTCTCGTTCTTTAGATAATGGTTGATGATGACATTCCGGCTTTCACGAAATGCCGTGCCTGCAGGCCCTCTGCCTTCCGGTACGGCATCGCTTGCAGAAACAATCGTGCTCTTCAGATAATCGGCGCCGCTTCCATAGCTCTCCACTGAATCAAGGAGGTTGGTTTCAGGGTTCAACTGCCTGATCGTCGCCAGCGCCATCCCGCCGAAATCCACGGCCATCCGACAGACGAGCGGAAACAGTGTTTCTTCGGTCTCCATCCGCACGATCGCCTGGTTGATTTCGCTGAGTGCCTTGTAAAGATTGCTGATGCGCAGGACTTTGTTTTCTGCTGCCTTGCGCGTAGTGATATCCACCAGAACACCTCTAACAAGAATCCCTTGTCCCGATTTATTGCGCTTGACAACGCGCCCTCGAACCCACAGCCAATGGATAGAGCTGTCTGGCCATATAACTCGGAAGTCAAAGGCATAATCATCCGGCCCTTCGGGCAATACGGATTTCTGGATATAGTCTTGCCCTTTTGCGCGATCTTCGGGATGAGTTGCATTGAGAAAGGTGTCAATTGTCCATTCAGTTTGCTTAGGCAGTCCGTAGAGCTTGTCGTGATTGCTTGAACGCAACATGTGACCGGCGATAAAGTCATACTCCCATACCGCAATATCAGCCATTTCCGTAACCAAGTGGAGTAGATCATTATTGTCTCGGAGAAATGCACTGACCATCTATCGCACCTTTACCATCTCAGGAAAACGCAATACTGCCTAGTATACAAAAATCCTTGATGCCGAATGAATTGATATAAATTCAAAAATCATTTGTTTCTGTTTTCAAGAAGGAAGAGCCATTGAGATCGAGCTTGAGATTTTCCGTTTAAGCTGTTCATTGGCTTCTGGGTCAAGAGTCTCGATGAACGCATTCAGTGACAACTATCAATGCGTACTCCGTGCCCGTTGCGGTCATACGGCTACCACGGCGTGAAGCATGGAACAAGCTGGGCAATAGACTTGAAGCTATTCTCAGCGCCTCCAATGTGGTTAGCCTGAAAAGCGCATAGCTGAGTCCAGGATTGCGAACCTATCGAATTCTGTACATTGTTTTTGGCCATGAGCACATTGAATCCATATAATCCATGGGTACCTGTCACTAACCATGGAACACTCATGCAGAAAACCACCATTACGACCCGAGACGGTCTTTGCCCAACCTTCATTCATACCCCAAAGGGAGAAGGTCCATGGCCTGCAATCATTTTCTTCATGGACGGGTTCGGCGTGCGCCAGACGATGCATGACATGGCGACGCGTCTTTCCGATCACGGCTATCTCGTTCTGCTTCCCGATCTCTTTTACAGGCTGGAAAATTTTGAGGTCATGGATCCTTCTGAAGTCGGGCGTAATCCGGAACTGAGGCAGAAGCTGCTGGACAACGTCGCAAGTCTCTCAAGGGAAAACAAGGTATCTGACGCAAAAGCCTTGATCGACCATCTTTCGACCCGGTCCGACGTCAGGGGAGACAGATTCGGGTCAGTAGGCTACTGCATGGGAGGCAATGCAGCGCTGACTGCTGCGGGAGCATTCCCTGACCGATTCTCCGTCGCCGCATCATTTCATGGCGGACGACTCGCCACGGATCAGAGTGACAGCCCCCATCTTTTCTTTAAGAACATGTCCGGATTCGTTTACGTCGCAGGGGCAGTCGAAGACAATTCATTCCCGGAAGAACAGAAAATCCGGTTGGAAAAAACATTGTCCGATGCCGGTGTCCCCCATCTCGTGGAAACCTACTCGGGCGCAAGACACGGTTTCGCAGTTCCTGATTCCCCCGTGTTCGATCTCAATGCAGCCGAACGACACTGGAAAACCTTATTTACGCTTTTCGACGAAAAGCTGAAAGAATGACAGCTTGGACAGGGAGATGCCCGCCTCCCTCGTTGTCCGCATGCATGATGTCAACAATCTTCCAATTTGGCTAGTGCATCAGGCATGTCTGGGTGCCAGACAAATATATATGACTGAATGCGGAATCACGTAACCCATTCTAATGGCAAGAATTCGGGTGCTGTGACAGTCTGCATTTGGCACGGAGTACGTATAGAACGTACACTCCCAGAAGCTGTCGTTGGCTTTTTCCGCAGAAACGTCAATGACTGCTTTTGGCGACGACTGTCAATGGGTGGTCGGTGCCCTAAGCAGCCGGCAAATTATTAGAGTTAAAACGGCAGGTATCTGATTTAAACGGCCACAGCTTCAATGGTCATGCAATGGTGACAGTACCAAAATTTGTCCACTCATTTCTGGTTGGTGAATGTTGCATCTGAATTGGTAAAAACCTTCACGATGGAATATGAGTACCATCGATTTCTTTGCAAGCGGTTCCAGCGTCATGGACACAAGCTTCTTTTGGTTTGAGTCGACAAGCGTGAAATCATGCGGATCGTCAGGCTGAAGATTCCATAACTCTATCTGCACGGGTTGATCGCGGTGAACGGCGAAGAACGAAGGGGAGAAGGCATAGACTTCTCCGAATTTAGCCAATTGTTCTTTCGTTTCGGTTTCTTTTACCGCGATGGCCAGCGTCGATCACTACTTTTTCAGCGGCTGGAACGCTTGATGCGATGGTTACTTCACTTTCAGGAACAATACGCTGGTTTGACGAATCGCCAGCGAAAACCGGGCTGTTCAATGCGGTTGCGTACAGCATGCTGATCAAGATAGGGATTTTGCGCATCAGGAATTTACTTTGGGAGCAGTATCAACTTTTGAAGGAATTGTTGAGAAGCGGCATCCATGGGATCAGCGCTGTCCGAGATGCCAGTTTATACTGCACAAGCTCGATGTAATTTTTCTCATAAGCACCGTGCTCGCACAGCAGCGGATCATTTGTGCCACTTGCCAATATCGATTGATTGATCACCCATGCGTACGGCTGAATACCTGCCCTGACAAGATCCTCCTGAAGGCGTTCAGCCTCGTGTACTGGCGTGGATTCCGGCAGAGTCACGATCAGGACGCGCGTATAATTGCCGTCCCTGAGCCTGGGAAGCAATTCACGAACTGATTCTGGCATGTCACCCTGTGCTCGCATCACCTCACGATGATAGGCTTCTGCAGCGTCGAGCAACAAGATAGTATGTCCTGTTGGCGCAGTGTCCAGCACCACGAATCCATTTTTGCCTTGATCCACCGTGCGCGCAAAAGCGCGGAAAACAGCAATTTCTTCGGTACAGGGTGAACGCAGATCTTCTTCCAGCAACCTGAGCGCCGCAGCATCCATGCGCTGATCGGCTTTGCCCAGAATGTCGTCTGCATAATGCCTGACTTCAAGCTCAGGATCGATTCGCGTGATGGTCAGATTGGGGATGTCAGTCGTCACGGCATGCGCGACATGTGCTGCAGGATCAGTGGTCGTCAGAATAACCTTGTGACCGCGTTCTGCCAGAGCAACGGCGATCGCTGCAGCCACGCTGGTTTTACCCACGCCCCCCTTGCCCATGGTCATGACGACTCCGTGATCATTTCGGGCAATGTCTTCGATCAGATAGTCGAGACCAGTCGGCATGGACATATCAGGCAATGGTCTTGCTGAGCATACACCATCGGTCTTTTGCGCTTTTCCAATTCGGCGAAGTGCATCCAGTCCCACCGTTCCCCTGGGAAGGAAGGGGGTAAACGTCGTTTCAAGATTCGACAAACTTGTAGGCATCTCCGCCAATGCTTTGGAAGCGCGCTCACTCATGGCGTCTGCAATCACATCGCCTTGCTTTTCAGCCTTGAAAAGGCCATTGATGGCGAGACGGATGTTGC
>JAJZPK010000161.1 GCA_021811205.1 Pseudomonadota bacterium | reverse complement strand
TGCCCGATGGACGCGTAGCTTAATCCCGCCTCCATCCACTCGAATGGCTGGAAGAACAGGTTTCCCCGCGTGTAAGGATAGACGCGGCTTATGGTAAACGAAAAGTCGCTCAATTCCCGCATCCTGGCTGTCGGCGTCTGGAGGAGCCCCGCCTCCCCCCAGTCGTTGGCGGTGACCGGAAGATCCTGATAGGGAAAAAGCGCTGACAGGATTTGCGAGCGGTGCGGAGGGGGAAGCGCATGGTTTGAGTCCGCAGCAACCCCCTGGGTGGACAGGAAAACGATCAGCTTTCTGGAGAATTCGTCCGTCCATCCGTCGCCTGCCTCGGGCGCCCATATCCATGCGCCGGGCGCAGGCTCCAGCTCCTTTTCCTGGTTCCAGAGCCCTGTTCCATAGCGCATGCTCTTCCCGTCGGGCTGCGCGACGTAGACCCAGTCCACGCTTTTCGCGCCGCAGCGATTTGCGTAATCGATGGCAAAATAACCCTGCGCATGGCGCACGCGACACAATGTTCCGTCGGATTTGACCACGGTCACGGTCTCGGGGCGATGGGGCATGAAGACCGTGTCTCCCGAGGAAATCACCGGATCGCGATCGGGATGCGTGGCCAGCCACAGCGCGTCGCTTGAGGCCAGCTGAACCCTGCCCGTCACGCGCATGGAGGCGATCCAGCTCTGCATGCGCCGGGCAGCCTGCGGATTGCCCACGGCATGTCGTTGCAAGGCATCGAGCAGGTCGTAATAGATTTCGTTCTGGGGCAGCTTTTCGCTCGGGGTGGCCCAGACGAGGCCGAGCGGATAGGCTTCCGGATCTTGGGGGCGCGAGAGGAGCCATGCGCTCAGCCGCTCCGCCTGGACGGAAGAAGACATGGCCAGCAGGAGGGCAAGTGAGAGCCGCGTGAGCCTCATTTGTCTCCCCGCCATTCCTGCCATGAGAAGCAGAAATCGTTGGACAGGCAGGTCTCGCCGTAAACGATCCTGTTCCTTGCCGGATCGTACGCATAGGTTGCAGGCGGCAAGGGATTGCCTGAGCGATCGGTTTCCCTGAACCAGACGAGATTTTCCGGATCCCCGTCGTATCCGCTCCCGCCAGGCGCCTCAGTTTTTTCCAGGACGAGATGGTCCTGGACGCCGTATTTGTATCCCGGCATGACATCCCTGACCCGCGTCCACTCATACGGCTTGTCCGATTTGGCGAGAGCCGTCCAGGAGGGCAGTTTGGGGAGCGCGACGTGGCGCCATTCGACCCCCAGCCCGGTGGCCAGCTTGAGGCGCCCATCCTGCATGGCGAGCACTTCCCCGACTGAACTGAACCAGTACTGCTCGGAATCGGAATAGCGGCTGCTTGAGGCCATGAAGCCGACCTGTCCGCGAAACTTCACTTCGATATAGCGGTAATTCGGATCGGCCTTGCGGATGACGGGTTTGCCTTCAAGAAAAGGAAACACATGGCTGAAGGTTTTGAGCGTGGGGTTGTCCATGACCGAACAGGAAGACAGGAAGAGCGCGAGCAACACGCCAATAAGGCTTCTGTTCAAACCGGACTTTCAGGGAATTGAGGCAACAAGAAGACCGCCCCGCCTTGCCGGCGGGGCGGCCTTCTCGCCGAATCAGCTATTATTGAGCCGTTCCGGTTCCGGTAGTCGTACCGGTGGAAGGCGTCGTTCCGACGGTCGTTCCCGGGATGGGATTCTGGGAGACGCCGGAGGCAACTGATGCGATGCCCGCGCCAAGCACGCCCAGGCCGCCGATGGCAAAGGCCGCGCCGGTCGCTCCCAGACCAGCAGCAGCGCCCGCCGCGCCCGCCACAGCGCCGCCAGCCACGCCTGCGCCTGCTGCAGCACCAGCACCCGCTGCACCAGCACCTGCGCCCGCTCCGGCACCTGCGCCCGCTCCGGCACCTGCGCCCGCTCCGGCACCAGCACCTGCGCCGCCAGCACCACCCGCGCCTGCGCCGCCGCCAGCACCACCGCCTGCGCCTGCGCCGCCGCCCGCACCACCGCCTGCGCCTGCGCCGCCGCCCGCACCGCCACCGCCGCCCGCACCGCCGGCACCTTGGCCACCGCCGGCACCTTCACCACCGCCCTGACCACCGCCAACGGTATCAATTTGCGGCACGCCACCGATGCCGGGCTGCGCCATCACGAGAGGCGCGGTCGACAATCCGTACAAAGCCATCAAAACTACTGCAATCTTCTTCATGCTGCTCCCCTTAGTCTGGTTTTCCATGAGTGCAAATATACACGAGTTTTATCATAACGCAAGGCACTATTGCCATTTTCAACAAAAATTCATTCGTCAGTAAACGCCTTTCCCGACAAAGCCTTTGAACAAGGTCAACAAGATGATCTTAATGTCGAACCAAAGCGACCAGTTCTGGATGTAGTAGAGGTCATGCTCGACCCTCGCCTTCATCTTATCGATCGTCTCGGTCTCACCTCGCCAACCGTTGATCTGCGCCCATCCCGTAATGCCCGGCTTCACCTTGTGCCTGAGCATGTAACCGTGGATAAGGCGCCTGTACTGTTCATTGTGGGATACCGCATGCGGGCGGGGCCCCACAATGGACATGCGCCCCTGCAGCACATTGATGAACTGGGGCAGCTCGTCGAGCGAAGTTTTTCTCAGGAAGGCGCCGAAAGGCGTGACCCGACTATCGTTCATCTGCGCCTGAGGAACATCCGGTCCGTCCTCGCAGCAGGTCATGCTCCTGAATTTCCAGACTTCCACTACGTTCCCGTTGAGCCCGTAGCGCCTCTGCTTGAACAGAACAGGGCCTTTTGACGTGAGCTTCACGCCAATCGCGATGAAAATCATGGGGATCGCGATGATCGCCAGGATCAGGATGCCCAAGACGAGATCCTCGATGCGCTTCATCCAGCCGTCCACGCCATAGAATGGGCTCTCGAAGACGCTCACCATGGGAATCCCGCCCATGTTGATCCATCTTGCGTGCATCAGGTCGAAAACAAACGAGTCGGGCATGATGTAGACGGATGCGGTGGTATCGGACAGCGCATTGACGATCTCGACGATCCGCTGCTCCGCACGCATGGGGAGCGCAACATAGACATAATCGATCATTCCCCGTTTCGCATCCTCGACGAGCATTTCGACGGAACCGGCTGTACCTCCCTGCTCCTTCCTGTCCTCGTAGATGCCGACGAGCTTGAGCCCCATCCATTCAGCGTGGCTGACCCAGTCCACGAGCTTCTGCGTATTCTTCCCGTCGCCTATGATGGCCAGGCTTCTCGAATTCCACCCCTTGCCTCTGGCTTCCCTCAGTATCGCGTAGACCATGAAGCGCTGGAGAATCAGAACGGCAGGGGCAGCGATGAACCAGGTGGCGAGAGTGGCGAGAGAAAAGCTGATGACCGCCCTCGCCAGGAAATCCAGCCCGACGACGAGAGACACCACGATGAGCCACGTCTGCAGCACCTTGAAAAAAAGATCCTTTTTCGAGATCAGACGCCAGGAGGAATAGATCCCCCTCATCTCGGCGAAGAAAAGAAAGCTCCCCACTCCAAGCACTGCCTGCCCGGCATAGAGACTGGAAAAGCTGACATTGTAAAAAATGCAGACGAAGCGCATCGACTCCCAGATGAGGTAGGCGTCCAGGACGCGGTTGAAAACGGCCAGCCTGCTCGAATGAGGACGGAGCAACCCTCCGGACGTATGCGCCACGACTAACTTCCCTTCGGTATCTTAATCATGCCTATGCTTTTCAAGCACTATTTTTGTAATTATAAACAGATTGCACTATTTTCCATAATCTTCATTGCACTGGCATTACATTCCCAAGAATGGTCTCCTCGAACTTCATGAGCACCGCATCCATCCCGAGATGTTCCAGCGCATGAACCCTCGCCTCTCTCCCTAGAGACTCCCTGGTCGCCCTGTCTTTGGAGAGCTCGAGGATCGCAGCTGCCAGTGCTTCGCCATCACCCGGCGGTACAATCCTCCCGCAGAGCTCAAGTACGTGCGCAATCTCGGTGCCCGAACCCACCGTAGCGACGACCGGCCTGCCGCTCGCGAGCATACCGGTGAGCTTGGATGGCATGACAAGATCGGCCGCATCAGAACGCTGCGGCAACAGGTGTATGTCGGCAAGATTAAGCAGATCGTTGAGCTTGCTCTGCGGCTGCAGAGGGAGCCATGCAATGCTGTCGAGATGCCGCGCCGACTCGAAAATCCTTTCTCTTGCCGCCCCATTGCCGCAAAACACGAATCTTATATTCTTTTCGCGCCTGAGGAGATGCGCAGCCTCGACGAGGATTTCGATCCCCTGCTTCTCACCCATGTTTCCGGAATAGAGGCAAACAATCTCTTCTCGAGAAATGCCAAGCTCGTTTCTCATCGGACTGCCGTCCAAAGGATAGATCGATTCCGTATCCACCCAATTCGGAAAAAGAAAGGTTTTCCCGGAATCGACCCCCTTCCCCAACAGTCTTTGCAGCATCCTGTTCGATATCGTTGAAACTCCATCGAAACGCTTCATCAAAATCTTTTCGAGGAAAAAGACCAAATCCTGCAGCCTGCCAGGCGCAAGAATTCCCAGCTCGAAGGCCGCATCCACCTCGAAATCCTGAATATGCAGCCAAGCCCGCGCTCCGCTGAGTCTCGATACCAGCCATGCTCCGGGAGCGCAGAAAAGCGGGGGCTCAACGACGAAAACAATGTCCGGCTTCCAGAATATTTGCCGAAGCATCACCGGCAAGCTCGTCATCGCAAAACTTGCCAGGTGGATGATGCGCTTCAACCCGGAAGGCTTGGGAGGAACCCATAATGGGCACCTCAGGACATCGACGCCCCGGATTTTCTCACGGACATATTTCCCGCCTGAATATCCTTCTCCGACCGACCATTGCGGATAATACGGCGGCGCCGTTACCATCCTGACTTCGTGACCGCGTTTGACCAGCCATTCGGCCATTTCACCCGTATACTTGCCTATCCCCGTTAGTTCAGGATAATAGTTGATCGCATAAATTATCAGCCGCATGGAATCCGCACACTACCTGCCCACGCCGTAATAGGCGAATCCGAGCTTTCCGATCTTTTCAGGTTCGTACACGTTGCGCCCGTCGAAGATCACGCGTCCCTTCATCACTTCTTCCATGAAGGAAAAATCCGGCGTCCTGAACGCCTTCCATTCCGTCACCAATACCAGCGCATC
>JAJZPK010000160.1 GCA_021811205.1 Pseudomonadota bacterium | reverse complement strand
AAATCGGCTGCCTCCTGAGTGGTCAGCTCGGCATGAACAGGAATCAGGCTCACCGCGTTGCCCTGTGCCATTTCCGCCAGGATATCCAACAGCATGCGCATGGCTGCGGCCGGAACCTTGACTGCCTCATGCTCTCCCTTGTCGTCGACTATGCAGATTTCCTGCGTCTCGTCACGGCTTTTCATGTGCAGTGACAACGCCCTGCTGCTTTCCTTCGCCAGTTCCGCTTCTTCTTCAGACGGCAAAGCGGCTACCGTTTGCATCTTCATGACTTTTCTCCTTCGCCATGGGCTTTTATTTTATTCAATTCCCCCGGGATCCCATTGCCGTTCCCGGTATGAATCATAGGCAACAAACGAAATATTCGCAACAAACGAAACAAAAGAAATGACATGAAGAATGAGTGCTTTCAGGGAATGATTTTTTACCCATTCTCGATCTGGCGCTTTGTCTTCAGGGGAAAAGGCGACTACATGATGAGTCATGACATGGAAGACATCGTGGCAGTTCTCGATGGCAGGCCTGAAATCGTGGAAGAAGTCAGGCAGTGCGATGAAAAACTGAAAGATCATCTCGGGCAGCGTTTGGCTGATTTGCTGAGGGATGACAGATTTCTCGAAGCTTTGCCGGGACACATGCCTGGCGACCCGGGAAGTCAGGCCAGGGTGCCTATTGTAATTGAACGCCTCAGGGCGATAACGTCGTCAAACCACATGTTGCCTTATGGGAAACAATTGTAGCCTGGCAGGCAACGTGGCCATATGCAATATGCAAACAGCATATGCCGGAGGTCAACCGTCCCGCATGTCCCGTCCTGTCCCGCCGATGAAATTCGCTACCAGGAGGAGCAAGATGACGCCCTGATGCGGCTTCCCGGGCTTTGTCCCGACCGTCCCGGCACAGTAGCAATAGCAGCAATGCAGCGGGTCCTTCCCAGCCCTTTTTCTCGAGGGCAATTCGGGCCCCGACAGTTCGCCAGTTGCTGCGTTTTTTCCGGAGTTTACAAAATGGTTTACACAGGTTGATTCCTGGAGATTCTGCAGATCTAGGCTGCCAGAATCTGGAACTGCTCCTCATCTAACGAACCAGAAAAAATCGCTCGCCTGGCATCATGGAAACCGAACCGCAGATTTTTTTCGCATTTTTCCTGGGTCGGGGTACATTTCGGGGTATGCCAGAAAAACCGAATCGGTGTTTTTTCTTATAATACAGAATATTGCGCGCTCCGTAAGATTCCTATTGCCGATTTTATCCAGGCTACTTTGGCTTGGGCAGGCAGTTTTCAGCCCGCCCGTTCGCAATCACTTAATTCAATCGATGACAACGCTCCGATTGTCGTGTACAATGGTTTTTAATAATTCATTAATAGTGCGTCCGTAAAATATTTCACATACAAATAGCTTTTCAATATCGCACAAGGGAAGGGAATCGCAATGAACGAAATCATCGACGACAGGCATCCGGACTGTCTCAGGCGGATTCTGAAAGTGGTTGAAGAAACATCGGGTTCAAGGAAAACCGTGCACGAGCGGATTTCCGCAGAACTGCAGGGAGGGAATCGAACGCAGGTTCACGGAAAGGGCAAGAAAGCCTAGTGAACAGGCTTTCCAGCATGCCTGGCTGAGGGCGACGCCTTCGCCCTCCCTGCCAACCCGGCCTGATCAGAAAGTTCGATCACTTTCAGGTCTTGCTCAACTTCTGGATACAACCGCTTTTGCTCGTCAGTGGCGTGTTTGAGAAAATATAGCCAGGCATCGCGTATGTACTGGCCATCTTTGTCTATCAATCCCTTAGACAGTAGCAAATTACCTTCCTCCACTGCAGCGTCCAAGTTCCCGTACGAAAACCATGCGCGATGGAAATCGCGTATCACGTCAGAAAGCCCCGCCTTGTTCCCCACCCTTTCCGGATCGTATTGAAGCATCCCGGACAGATAATAGTATCGCCCCTTGTCACCCGGCGACAGGCTCCCGACATCCACAAAGGCCATCAGATGCCCTGACGCTGAAACATCCCCAGAATCCAGGAGCTTCATCGCATAATCGAGCTTGTCGTGATTGTTCTTGTATACGATGCGGTTGTCGTAAGCATATATTTCGCAGGGTGTGCCCCCAGGTGCGCGAACCGCTTCGCAATCCCAAATGGCCTTCTTTTGCGCATCGCCTATCGAGCCAAAGAGCGATTTCCGCGCCCAGGCGCAATAGAATTTTGAATGGAACTCGCCTACGGCAAATACGCCTACCCGGCTTGGGATATGAGGGGCCTGATAACCGGGTCGATACCAGTATCCTCTATCAAGAAACAGTTTGAGGCATTCGCCGTTCAGGTCTTGCTGAGCTCTATACCTGACATATTGCGGGATATCTTCGTTCGCAAGCGCCTGATTGGCCGAAAGCAGAACAGCCAGACAAAAGCATATTATCGTCCACACATTCAGCATGAGACCGATCAGTAGGCGTTGCGGCTTCTTCTGTCTACCAGCTGGCCGTCCGCCATGCGCAGCCTCCTCGAGAGCGAAACAGCGACGGTACGCACCACTTTCGCGGCCATCGAAGGCGCATCCTCTATCATCAAGTCGAGCGCATCCTTGGACAGGGTCAGCAGGCTGCATTTCTCCACAGCCTGGCATGTCGCGCTTCTTCTCTCGCCATCGAGCAGCGCCATTTCCCCGAAAGGTCGCCCAGGCTGCAGCTTGGCTATCTCGTAAACGCGCCCCTCAAGATCGCTCTTCGAAATGGATACCGTTCCGGTATGAACGATGCACATGAACGTGCCTGGATCGCCTTCCTTGAACACCACATCGCCCTTCTCGATTTCGATGTAATTGAAGTAGGATGCGATCGAGCCCATCTCCAGCCTGTCGAAGCTGGAAAACAATTCGCATTCGAGCAGCATATCCCTGATATTATTGATCGCCACGGATTCTTTCATAAGACGTATTCTAGGCAGGCGCGACATGCTATGCAATGGCCTCTTGTGGGCAAAATCGATGTACCTTAGAATCAGGGCGGGGGAACATTCTTAAGAGCGGCCGCACAGGAGCCTCTAGATTGGAAAATGATGCGCTTCAGGAAGCCGAGATCAGGCAACTGCAGCAAACCGTATTCGCCTTGCGCAACAGGCTGGAACAGATCGGCATCGAGCACGAACATGCGATTCAGCTTGTGCACACGGAGCATGGCCAGGAAACCCTGCATCTCAAGTCGACGATCACCGAATTGCGCGACAAGCTAGAGGAAGAACGCGCCAATCGGGAGGACATGATTCAGAAAGCCGCTTCGCTTTTTCATGATGAAATGAACCAGCTCAAGGAAACTGCAGTTTCGTTGAGAAGCGCCCTTGAACTGGCGAAAATCGAGCAGGAAAAAGCAGTCGTCCAGGAAAAAAAGAACGCGCAGGACGAGATCGCACAACTGAAGCAAACCGTCGTCCTGCTGCGCCAGAGGCTGGAAGAAAAATGACGGCACCGAAACATACTCAGAAAGAGCGCCTGATGCGCGCCGAAATGCTGCTCGCACTTTCCAGGAAGATAGGCGAACAGGATACCCTCGACGACGTGCTGCGCACCCTGGTCGAATCGACTTCCATCGAGCTCGACACGGAAAGAAGCACTCTTTTTCTGAACGATCCGGAGACGAACGAACTCTATTCGCGCGTGGCTCAGGGCAACTTCCTGCGCGAAATCCGCATGACCAACAATGCGGGGATTGCCGGCTACGTCTTCTCTACAGGGCAGAGCCAGATCATCCTCGACGCCTATTCGGATCCGCGCTTCAACAGGAGCGTGGATGAACAGACCGGGTTCGTCACGAAAAACATCCTCTGCGTGCCGATCATTTCCCACAAGGGAGAAATCATCGGCGTCGCGCAGACACTCAACAAGAAAACCGGCCATTTCGACGATGAAGACAAGGGGCTTCTGGAAGACATGGTTGCCCAGTGTTCGCTTGCCCTCCTGAGCGCCCAGTTCATCGAGCGCATGCAGAAACTGCGCAAACAGGAAATGGAATTCGTCAACATCGTCTCCGAAGTCACGGCCGACATCCAGCTCGGCTCTCTGCTCCAGAAAGTGATGGGGGAAGCGACCAGCATGCTGAATGCAGAACGTTCCACCCTCTTTCTCAACGACGAAAAAACGAACCAGCTCTGGTCGGAAGTCGGACAGGGCCTTGACGCCATGCAGATCAGGCTTCCCAACCATCTCGGCATTGCAGGCGCAGTCTTCACCTCGGGCAAGACGGTCAACATCCCCCATGCCTATGCCGACCTGCGCTTCAATCCCGCTTTCGACAAGAAGACGGGGTTTTTCACCCGTTCCATCCTCTGCGTGCCCGTCGTCAACAAGCGCGGCAAGATCATCGGCGTCACCCAGGTGCTCAACAAGCGCGGCGGCCCTTTCACTGCAGAGGATGAAGCGAGATTGAAGGCCTTCACCGCACAGGTTTCGATCGCGCTCGAGAACGCCAAGCTGTTCGCCGACGTCCACAACATGAAGAACTACAACGAGGCGATGCTCGAGAACATGACGAACGGCCTCATCACGCTCGACGAGAACGAAAAGATCGTCACCTGCAATTCTGCCGGACTCGAGATACTCAAGGTTTCTCCGGACCACATCCTGAACAGGGAAGTGGGGGAATTCTTCTCGGAAAAGAATGCCTGGGTGGCGGAGAAGATCAAGGCGGTAGCCGAATCGCAAAAACCCGAAGTGACCATGGACGCCAACATCGACGTCGAAGGCGAAACGCTTTCCGTCAACCTGACCGTCCAGCCCCTGGTGAGCAGCGAAAAAAAGCGCATGGGCTCGATGCTGGTGATCGAGGACATCAGTTCGGAAAAGCGCCTGAAATCGACCATGGCGCGCTACATGGACCCCTCGCTTGCCGATCGCGTGGTAGCTCAGGGCGGAGAAGTGCTGGGCGGACAGAGCGTCGAATGCACCGTGCTCTTTTCCGATGTACGCGGCTTCACGACGGTCACCGAGCAGCTCGGCGCCCAGGCCACGGTGTCCCTGCTCAACGAATATTTCACCCTGATGGTGGATTGCATCCAGAACGAAGGCGGAATGCTCGACAAGTTCATCGGGGATGCCATCATGGCCGTTTTCGGCATTCCCGAGGCCAAAGGGGACGAAGAAGACAGGGCGGTCAGGACAGCGATCGAAATGCTGAAATCGCTCTTCTCGTGGAACGAAGCGCGCCGTGCGGAAGGCAAGATGCCCGTCGACATCGGCATCGGGCTGAACACCGATTTCGTCGTATCGGGAAACATCGGCTCGAAAAAGCGCATGGACTACACCATCA
>JAJZPK010000159.1 GCA_021811205.1 Pseudomonadota bacterium | reverse complement strand
GCCCTACAAGGATCCCTGGAGCAATGATGAAGCCTTTGCCATGCTGCGTCAGTTGAGCGGGGTCAGGCTCGACCCTGCATGCGTATCGGTTTTCGTCGATTGCAGGGCGGAAATAGAGGAAATACAGCGCCAGTTCGCCGAGAACAGTTTCGGCTGACGCCTTCAGTGCGCGAGTTTTTGATCAGAACCGACCTCGCCGGCGCGCTTCAAGGCGAATTCGGTCAGAACGGGCCCGACGGTTTCGAGTATGGCGACCGAACCCAGGACGATGGCGGAGAGCTCTCTGGCAAACTCGGGGTACAGGTGAGCGGTCTCTTCGGTGAGGCCGATCGCAAGCCCGGCCATGGGCACGAGCGTCAAGCCGAGAAGCGCGGACTGTCTGGCCGATAGCGACGAAAAGGGGGTCAGAACGAGGAGTCCGGCAGTCTTTCCGATGAACCGGACGCCGACGAAAGCGAGCGCAGCCCAGCCCACCGAGGCGAGTTCCTTCAGATGAAGATTGGCGCCTGCGATGACAAAGAGCAGCACGAAAAATACTTCCCCGCCGTGGCCGAATTCGATTTCCATGAGGTCATTCCGGGTGTCGAAGTTGCGTGCCATGATGCCGAGCGCGAGCAGGGTGAGGGGATTGGAGCAGTTGGCCAGCTTGGATAGCCCGATTGCGGAAATGATCAGTCCGACGAGCAGGGCGAATTGCAGGTTCTCATTCCACCCCAGGAGGCGCGCGATTCGAATGCAGGCGTGGGCCAGCAGCCAGGCGAGGATGAGCGAGGCCAGGGCCTGGTAGAGGGGCTGCAGCAGGATCGTTGCCCAGTCGGCCTGCTGTTTGTAATGCAGGAAGGGGAGCAGCATCGTGTAGGTGAAAAAGGCAAGCACGTTGTTGATGGCGACATGGCTCAATGCGCGCCGGGTCACAGGACCTTCGGCTTTGAATTCTCGCACCACGAGCAGAACCACGGCAGGGGATGAGGAAATCCCGATTGCGGCGGCAAGGGCGGCATGAAGCTTCCCGACATGGAAGAGTCCCAGCGCGAAAAAGATCAGGAAGAAGGAGAGCGAAGCCTCGGCAAGGCTGGAAAGAATCAGTATCCTGTCGCTGCGCAATGCCTTGAAATCGAGCTGCATGCCGAGTTGGAACAGGATCAGGCCGAGCGCGATGTCGGTGAAGAGTTTCGCGTCGGCGAGCATGTTCGCATTGAGCAGGCCGAGCATGCTGGGTCCGAGAATGAGTCCTGTTGCGACGAACCCCGTGATCCTCGGCAGGAAACTGGTGCGCTGGGCGAGCTCTCCACCTACGATGCCGACAAGCAAAATGGCGCCGAAAAGCAGAAAGTCGTTCCCCGTCAGGGGCCATTGGGGCAGGAAGCTGAATTGCAATTGGATGGTCTTTGGAAGGCGATGCTGTTCATTTTAGATTGGATGCGCCCGGTTTGGAAATAACTTGAAATCCCGGCATTAGTCCCCAATTGAGTCCGCAGATATAACAGAACGGAGTCTTCATAACATGCAACAAGAATCGGTCAAGGAAACTTTGGGCTTTCAGACTGAGGTCAGGCAGCTGCTGAACCTCATGATCCATTCCCTGTACAGCAACAAGGAAATTTTCCTGAGGGAACTGATATCGAACGCGTCGGATGCGACGGACAAGCTGAGGTTCGAGGCGCTCACCGACAGCGCGCTTTTCGAAAACGATTCCGACCTCAGGATACATCTTGCCTTCGACCGGCAAGCGAAAACCATCACGATTTCCGACAACGGGATCGGCATGTCGAGGCAGGAAGTAATCGACAATATCGGCACGATCGCCAAATCCGGCACCCGGGAATTTTTTGGCAAGCTTACCGGAGACCAGGCGAAGGATGCCAATCTCATCGGCCAGTTCGGGGTGGGATTCTATTCCGCTTTCATCGTCGCCGACCGGGTGTCCCTCATCACCCGCAGGGCCGGATTGACGCCCGAGCACGGGGTGAGATGGGAGTCGACAGGAGAGGGCGAATACACCCTGGAGACGGTCGAGAAGGCTTCCAGGGGAACCGAAATCACGCTCCATCTGCGCGAAGATGAGGAATCGCTGCTGGATGCATGGCGCATCAAGTCCATCGTCAGGAAATATTCCGACCACATCCAGCTTCCCATCGTCCTGAAAGACGAGGAGGGCAAGGAGGAAGCCGTCAACCAGGCTTCGGCGCTTTGGGCGAGGCCGAAATCCGAGATCACCCAGGAACAGTACGACGAATTCTACAAGCATGTCGGCCACGACAGCGAAGCGCCTCTCGCCCATGTGCATGCGAAGGTGGAAGGCAAACAGGAATATACGCAACTGCTCTACATTCCTTCGCGCGCGCCGTTCGACCTTTTCGACCGAGAGCATCGGCACGGCATCAAGCTTTACGTGCGCCGCGTGTTCATCATGGACGATGCCGATCAGCTGATGCCGCAGTATTTGAGATTCGTGAAAGGCGTGATCGATTCGAACGACCTGCCGCTCAACGTTTCTCGCGAAATTTTGCAGGAGTCCAAAACCATCGAGGCGATCAGGTCGGGATGCGTCAAGAAGGTTTTGTCCATGATCGAGGATCTCGAGAAGGATGCCGAGAAGTATGCGAAATTCTGGAAGGAATTCGGCAAGGTGATGAAGGAAGGTGTGGGTGAAGATTTTGCCAACCGCGACAAGATTGCAAAACTGCTGCGGTTCGCTTCCACCCTTCTGGATACTGACGAAGAATCCGTTTCGCTTTCCGACTATGTCTCGAGAATGAAGGAAGGGCAGGAAAAGATCTATTTCGTGACAGCCGACACTTTTGCTGCAGCGAAGAACAGCCCGCATCTCGAAATCTTCAGGAAGAAGGGCATAGAAGTGCTGCTGCTCTCCGACCGGGTGGACGAATGGCTGGTGTCGAACCTGCACGAATTCGAAGGCAAACCCCTGCAATCGGTTGCCAAGGGGGGACTCGACCTCGGGCAACTGGAGGACGAGGAAGAGAAGAAGGAACAGGAAAAGGAGAGCGGCGAGTACAAGGAGCTCGTCGAGAAAATCAAGGCCGTACTGGAAGATAAGGTCAAGGATGTGCGTGTCACCCTGCGCCTCACCGAGTCGCCTGCCTGTCTCGTCGCAGACCAGTACGATATGGGAATGAATCTCGAGCGCCTGCTGAAATCCGCTGGACAGAAGGTGCCGACGACCAAACCCATACTCGAGATCAATCCCCATCATCCCATCGTCCAAAGCCTCAAATACGAGGAGGAACGCTTTTCGGACTGGAGCCATATTTTGTTCGACCAGGCCCTCCTCTCCGAGGGCGGGCAACTCGAGGACCCTGCCGGTTTCGTCAAGCGTCTCAACGGCCTGATGCTGGCCCTGTCCGGAAAATAAGACACGGGGTGTGCGCTTGCACACCCTGTTTCCATTCTGTTGCTATCGGTCTGACCTGGCTTTCGCTTTTTCCAGTTCGGAAAGCTCCTTTGCTTCCCCGGCTTTTGGTCCGGTTGCGACCATCACGATCATCGCGATGAATATGATGATGCCGATGAAAAGATGGTCGGCCACGGTGACGACCGTGCCGGCAAATATGAGAACGAGGAGAAAGAGGATTTTTGCGAGTTTTCTGATCATGGTGACATTACTCAGTCGGGCCGTCTTACCCTGAACCAGCAGCAGTAAAGGGCGGGAAGGAAAAGCAGGGTGAGCAGGGTCGCGACCAGGAGGCCGCCCATGATGACGACCGCCATCGGTCCCCAGAAGCTGTTTTGCGCAAGGGGGATCATTGCGAGTATCGCCGCCGCCGCAGTGAGCAGGATGGGCCTCGAACGCCTGACCGTCGATTCCACAACAGCATCCCAGAGGGCGAGTCCTTCTGATAGATCCTGCGCTATCTGGTCGACCAGGATTACGGAATTTCGCATGATCATCCCGGCAAGCGAGATCATGCCGAGCATCGAGACGAAGCCGAACGGCACGTGGAACAGGAGGAGGGAGGAAGTGACGCCGATGATGCCGAGCGGCGCCGTCAGGAGGACGATGACGGCCAGCTGGAATCGCTTCAACTGGAGCATGAGCAGGGTGATGATGAGGGCGGCCGTGACGGGCAGGACCGCCATGATCGATTCCTGGGCTTTCCCGCTGTCCTCCGCTGCGCCTCCGGTTTCTATTTTGTAGCCTTCCGGAAGCTTGATGGCGGAGAGCCTGCTTTCGATTTGTGCATTCACGTCCTGGGCCTGAATTTCGTCGGGAACGTCCGCCCGCACTGTCGCCACAGGAAGTCCGTTCTTGTGCCAGAGAATACCTTCCTCGACATCGTCGTTGATCGTTGCGATTTTTGCCAATGGTACGAAGCTGCCGTCATCTGCATGGACTTTCATCCGGCCGGGATAATCGATGTCGCCGCGTTCCGCCTTGTCGGCACGCATGACGATGCCGATGCTCCTGTTGCTTTCCCGGTAATGGCTGATCGTGATGCCGCTGGAGAGAATGCGGAGCTGGTTCGAGAGATCATGAATGCCGAATTGTCTCGCCTTGGCCTGATCCACCTCAATGTCGTAGATACTGGTATTTTCCCCGGAATCGAAGCTGACGTTCTTGGCGTGGCCGTTTTCTTTCAATATTTTTGCAATTTCTCCGGCGATCTGCCTCAGCTTGTAGATATTCTCGCCTATCACCCGGTACTGGATGGGATAGCCGACGGGCGGGCCGTTTTCCAGCCTCGAAATTCGGATGCCGTATTCCGGATAGGCCGAAGCGAACGCCGTGCGCAAATGCTGCAATACCTTTTCGCGCATCGCGATGTTGGTCGTCATGACCACGATCTGGGCGTAATTCGGGGAGGGTAGCCCGAGATCGAGGGGAAGGTAGAAGCGCGGCGTATTGCCCCCCACATAGCTTGCGAAATCAGCCACTCCTTTTTCCTGCCTGATGCGGTTTTCAAGATCCTTGACGATTTTTTCCGTTGCCGAGAAGGTCATTCCCTCAGGAAGCCAGATGTCCGCCAGGAGTTCGGGGCGTTCGGACGGTGGGAAGAATTCCTGCTCGACCCTGGAAAAACCGAGTACCGAAAGCAGAAATGCGAGCAATGTCGCGGCGACGACAATCCAGCGCCGATCCAGGCACCAGATGACGACTTTCCTGAAAATGGCATAAAACCCCTTTTCGTAGAAATCGTCCTGCGGGGTATGGACATGACTCTCTTCGAGCAGCTTGTAGCCGAGATAGGGGGTGAAGATTACGGCGACCAGCCATGAAACGAGCAGCGCCAGAGTGACGACGACGCAGAGCGAGAAAGTGTATTCGCCGGCTGAGGATTTTGCGAGG
>JAJZPK010000158.1 GCA_021811205.1 Pseudomonadota bacterium | reverse complement strand
TTCTCATTCCTCGTTATATCTGGGAAAATATAACACTCTCGGCGCAGGCAAGAAAGCACTGGATGAAAATTTTCGGATTTGCAGGCTATTCGGGAAGCGGTAAAACGATGCTCATCGAAAAGCTGATCCCGATCCTCAATGAGTCGGGCCTCACCGTTTCCCTCATCAAGCATGTCCATCACGATTTCGATGTGGATCAGCCGGGCAAGGATTCCTACCGCCACAGGCAGGCAGGTGCCATGGAAGTGCTGGTGGCTTCAGATAAGCGATGGGCGCTGATGCACGAACTGCGCGCAGAAAAGGCCCCTTCGCTTGGCGCGCTGCTGCACAGGCTTTCGCCTTGCGATGTCGTCTTTGTCGAGGGGTACAAGAACGAGCCGATTCCCAAGCTTGAAGTTTGCCGTGAAGCTTCATCGGTGCTTTACTCGAATGATCCGCACATTGTTGCCGTGGCTGGCTTTGAAAAAATGGAGACCGATTTGCCGCAATTCGATCTGAACGATGCGGAGCGCATCGCCTTGTTCATCATGCATTATCTTGGATACATGCCATGAACGTCATTTCGCAGAAGGAAGCGCTGGATATGCTGCTTGCCGAGGCATCCGTCCTGGAAGAAACCGAAACGGTCGATACGGAGTGCGCACTGGGACGCATTCTGGCTGAAGACCTCATCTCGCCCATCGACGTCCCGCAATTCGACAACAGCGCAATGGACGGGTTTGCGATAGCCGGGCAAGACGTGAGCCGGCTTCGCATCACGCAAAGAATTCCCGCGGGGTCTTCACCTTCCTCGCTCGAATCGGGTACTGCGGCACGGATCTTCACCGGCGCTCAGGTTCCGGCGGGAGCGGACCGGGTGGTGATGCAGGAGGACTGCCGCTATGATAGCGAAGTCGTGAGCGTCGAAACCATGCCGAAAGCCGGCGCAAACATCAGAAGGCGAGGCGAAGATGTTGCCAAGGGGCGTGTTTTTCTCGCGCAGGGCGCCAAACTGAAGCCTCAGGATCTCGGGCTTGCCGCTTCCGTCGGTATCGCACGCATTAAAACATACCGGAAACTGAAGGTCGCGGCGTTTTTTACCGGCGACGAACTGGTCATGCCGGGTAATCCGCTGGGGCCGGGCCAAATCTACAATTCGAACCGCTACAGCCTGACTGGTCTGCTGAATGCCCTGAATTGCGACATTCATTATCTGGGCATCGTGCCGGACGATCTGGATGCGACCATCGCCGCTCTCAATGAAGCGAGATTGCATGCTGATCTCGTGCTGACCTGTGGCGGCGTTTCCATCGGGGATGAGGATCATGTCAAGACCGCTGTCGAGCGCATCGGCAGACTTGCCTTCTGGAAAGTGGCAGTGAAGCCGGGAAAGCCTTTTGCTTTCGGCGATCTTTCGGGCATACCCTTCATCGGGCTGCCGGGCAATCCGGTATCCGCATTCCTTTCCTTCTGCCTGTTCGTCAGGCCATTCATTTTGAAGAAGCAGGGCATGCGGGATGGTCAACCCTTGTCGCTGAGCGTTCCTGCCGGCTTCGAATGGTCGGGCGGGAAGCGAGCGGAATGGCTCAGATCGAAAATCGTGGACGGCATGGCCACCTTCTATCCTGATCAGGGCTCGGCCTCCCTTTCCTCGCTTTCGTGGGCGGAGGGACTGGTCGAAATTCCGGTGGGCGTGAATGTCTCTCGAGGCGACCAGGTTCACTACTTCCCGTTTTCAGGATTTTTATTGTGAAGATACTTTATTTTGCGAGGCTGCGTGAAGCGTTCGGCGAATCTGAGGAGATCACGCTGGACCATGCAACCCGCGTTTCCGAAATTGTCGCACGCTTGAGAAAAAGGGAAGGCCCATGGAAAGATGAATTGTCCAGACCGTTCAGAGTGGCCGTCAATATGAAGCTGGCCGGGATGGATACAATCGTCCAGAATGGCGATGAACTTGCCATTTTTCCGCCCGTGACGGGGGGCTGAGATGGAAGTCAGGGTACAGTCCGAGGACTTCGATCTTTGCGACGAGATCGACAGAATGAGGCAGCGGCATTGTGACAACGGTGCGCTGGCGAGCTTCGTCGGGATCGTCAGGGAGCAAGGCGACGTGAACGCGATGCAGCTCGAGCATTATCCCGGTATGACGGAAGCTGCGCTGGAAGCGATCGTGAATGAGGCGATGCGCCGATGGGAAATACGGGATGCCACGGTGATCCACAGGGTGGGAAAACTTTCTGGATCCGATCGGATCGTGCTGGCACTCGTCGCATCAAGCCATAGAAGGGACGCTTTCCTTGCGCTCGAATTCATCGTCGACAAGCTGAAAACGGAAGTGCCGCTCTGGAAGAAGGAAAAAACCGGGGAAGGATGGAAATGGGTGGAGGCGAAGGACTCTGACGACGCTGCCGCCTTACGATGGCTAGAATGATTGCCTGATTTCGTCGCTGAGCTTTTCGAGGAATACCCGATGCTCGGCTTCGATTTTTTCGAAGGCTGCGATCGATTTCCTTGCCTCGACAGTCAGTCTGGAGCCGCCTCCGTCGCGGCCGCCCGACATGCGTTCGACGAGCAGGAATCCGGCATTCTTGTTCATCGCATCCACGGCGTCCCAGGCGGACTTGTAGCTCATCCTCATGCCTTTCGCCGCCTTGGCGATCGAGCCCGTCTCGTCGATGCGGCGCAGCAGTTCTATCCTGCCACGCCCCAGGAAATTCCTGCCGTCCCGGGTCAGCCAGATTCTGCCGTGCACGGCGCTCAATTTGATTCCCTCCGGTCCATGCCGTAATATGCCACTCGATATCACGGCGGTCAATGACGAGGATCTCATGGAAAAATTGACGCATTTCGATGCAAGGGGAGAAGCGAGAATGGTCGATGTCTCCGAAAAGGATGAATCGAAGCGCATCGCCGTCGCCACCGGAAAAATAAGCATGCAGCCCGACACGCTCGAGATCGTGAAATTCGGGAGCGGCAGGAAGGGGGACGTGCTCGGTGTGGCGAGAATCGCCGGCATCATGGCTGCCAAGCGCACATCCGATCTGATCCCGCTCTGCCACCCGATTTCGCTTACCCGCGCTGCCGTCGAGTTCGAATTCGCACAGAACGCGATCCTGTGCAGGGCGACGACGGAAACGTTGGGACGAACCGGGGTCGAAATGGAAGCATTGACTGCGGTGGGCTGCGCGCTCCTTACCATCTACGATATGTGCAAGGCGGTCGACCGAGGGATGGTCATTCACGACATCCGCCTCAACGAGAAGCGCGGAGGCGCATCTGGCGACTGGCATGCCGCATGATGGCATCACCGCGATCATCCTGGCAGGCGGCAGGGGGGGCAGGATGGGCGGCGTCGACAAGGGCCTGATCGCCTTCGAAGGCAAGACGCTGGTCGAACGGGCGATCGTCAGGATTTCGCCCCATGTTTCCGAAATCCTGATTTCAGCCAACCGCCATCTCGATTTCTATGCGGGACTGGGCTTCAAGGTCGTATCGGACGAGGGGTGCGGGCCGCTTTGCGGCATGCGGCGCGGCATGCTCGAAGCGGGATACCCCCATGTCCTGAGTATGCCTTGCGATACCCCATTTTTTCCCGAAAACATCGCCGAATGCCTGATGAGTAGCTTGGGTGATGCGGATATTGTCATTCCGGAGTCAGCAGGCAGAACCCATCAGGCCTTCATGCTCTGCCGGAAATCCCTTCTTCATGACCTTTCCGAATTTGTCGATGGAGGTGGGAGAAAGGTACGCGAATGGCAGGACAGGTTCCAATGCGCCATCGTTCATTTTCCGGATGACAACGCGTTCCTCAACCTCAACACGCCAGACGATCTGGCGGCTATTTCTTCGGGCGGAATGCGCTGATCACCTCTGGATTGGTTTCGATGTAGGGGCCGCCGATGAGGTCGATGCAGTAGGGAACGGCAGCGAATATCCCGTCCAGCGTTTCCTTGATCGCCTTCGGTTGCCCTGGAAGATTCAGGATCAGGGCCTGTTTCCGGATCACGCCTACCTGTCTGGAGAGGATCGCGGTGGGGACGTATTTCAGGCTGTTGGCCCGCATCTGCTCGCCGAACCCGTCGAGGACCCTGTCGGACACCACGAGCGTCGCTTCGGGCGTCACGTCTCTGGGCGCAGGTCCCGTTCCGCCAGTCGTCAGCACGAGCGCACAGCCTTCGACGTCGACCAGGTCGATCAGGGTCGATTCGATCAGCGCCTGCTCGTCCGGAATCAGCCGGGAAATTGCGATCCATTCCGACAAAAGCGCACTGCCAAGCCAGTTTTTTAGTGCTGGCAAGCCCCTGTCTTCGTAAATGCCCGACGACGCGCGATCGCTTATGCTTAGGAGTCCGATTTTGATGATCATATTTGGGTGACCTTCGCCCGGTTTTTCGTGTTCCAAGGGACGGGGTTCATGCTACCAGTTTCTCCTGTTGCCGAGCAATGAGCCACTCATCCAGATGCTGCCTCGGTGACTTGTAGGCCAATGACGAATGACGCCGTTTGCGGTTGTAAAATACCTCAATGTATTCGAAGGCCATCGCCCTCATCTCGTCCCGCGTCTCGAAGCGCTCGCCATAGACCCGCTCTGTCTTGAAACTGCCAAACCAGCTTTCTGTCGGCGCATTATCCCAGCAATTTCCCTTGCGGCTCATTGAGCAGAGCATGCCATATTCCTTCAGCTTGGCCTGAAATAGGTCACTGGCATACTGACTGCCCCGATCCGAATGGTGAATCAACCCGGCTGCTGGCTTCCGCCTGAACCAGGCCATGGTCAACGCATCGGCCACGATGTCCGCCGTCATGCGCGGTTTCAGTGACCAGCCCACCACTTCGCGGTTGAACAGGTCGAGCACAATCGCCAGATAGAGCCAGCCCTCCTCCGTCCACAAGTAGGTGATATCGGAAGTCCAGACCTGATTGGGAGCCGATGGGGTGAAGTTGCGTTCCAGCAGGTTCGGCGCTATCGGCATGTCGTGCTTCGAGTCAGTCGTGACCTTGAAGCGGCGCTTGTGCTTGGCCTGGATGCCATTCTCCCGCATCAGTCGTTCCACACGCTCCTTACCTGCAGGGTAGCCCCGCGCCCGCAATTCCTGGACCATGCGCGGACTGCCATACGCACCTTTGCATTCTGCATGAATGACCTCTATCAACATCAGCATCTGCGCATCCGTCAGTCGCTTCCGGTGCGGCTTGCCACCCTTCTTCCATGCCCGGTAACCACTTTCAGAGACACCCATAACCCGGCACATCTCAGCCAGACCATAGTCCTTTCGCTGCCCATCAATCCAGGCGTACTTCACACTACACATCTCTCGCGAAGTACGCCGCCGCTTTTTTTAGGATCTCTACCTCCCTTTTCAGGCGAACATTTTCCGCCCGCAGCCGCGACAGCTCCATTTGCTCAGGCGTCACACGTTTTGCTTCCGCACCAACGGACTTGCCAGCTTCAACGGCCTTGACCCAGTTCCGCAACGTCTGCTCGA
>JAJZPK010000157.1 GCA_021811205.1 Pseudomonadota bacterium | reverse complement strand
TGTAGTTGGAAAGCATGCTTTCCGAGCCGATCGAATCGCTCTCAAGAATTTCGCGGGACAGCATGGCCGCATCCCTGAGGCCGAGGTTGAGCCCCTGGCCGGATACGGGATGCAGGGTCTGCGCTGCGTTGCCGACGAGCGCGAGATGGCTGGATACGAACGGAGTCGAATATCTGAGTGCGAGCGGAAAGCCGGACAGGGTCCCGCAATCGACAAATCGCCCCAGCCTTTCCCCGAAATGGTTCTGGAGTCTTTCCAGAAAAGCGGTTTTTTCGAGGGAAAGGATGGCCCTGGCTTCATCCGGGGAGGCCGTCCAGACCAGGGAAAATCCGTCCCCGCTTGGCAGGAGCGCCAGCGGACCGTCGGGGGTGAAGCGCTCGTAGGCGGTGTTGCAATGCGGCTTTTCCGTCCTTACCTGACCTGTGATCGCCCATTGGCCGTATTCGCGCACATGCTGAGCGATTCCTTTCACATGCCCGACGAGTTTCCCGCCGTCGGCCATCACGACGAGCCTGGCGGCTATCCTTTTTCTCTTTCCCCCATGGTCGAAATCGACGATGCCGTATTCGCCGTCCAGGTCGATTTCCGTGGCGAGCGCCCCTGAAATGCAGGTTTCCGGGTCGAGTCTCGATGCGATCGCGCCGTGGACATCGGCATAGCGGGCGACGTAGCCCAGGGCTGGCACGCCCGATTCCTCGGCAGTCAGGATCGTCCTGCCGAAGCCGCCTTTCTGGGAGACGTGGATTTTCGTGATGGGCGTTGCATGGTCGATGTCGGCGCCGATTTTCTCGAGATAAAGGCGGCTGCCTTGGGAGAGGGCGAGCACGCGCGGATCATCGGACGGGGCGGTTCTTGCTTCCAGCACTGTCACGGAAAGCGCCTCCTTCTTGAGAGAGAGCGCAAGCGCGGCCCCGACAGGGCCGCCCCCGATGACGAGAATATCGACGATTTCGCTCATGAGCTCATCCAGTCCTCGATTTCCGAGACCGTCTTGGGGGTGTCTGCGCTCAGGATCTCGTGGCCGCCATCGACGACATGGACGTCGTCCTCGATGCGGATGCCGATGTTCCAGAAGGCTTCCGGGACGTTTTCTGCGGGACGGATGTAGCAGCCGGGTTCGACCGTCAGGACCATGCCCGGCTCCAGCGTCCGCCAGTGCTCGTCAGTCTTGTAGCTGCCTACGTCGTGCACGTCGAGCCCGAGCCAGTGTCCTGTCCTGTGCATGTAGAACTGCCTGTAATTTCCCGATTCGATCAGGCCATCCGCGCTTCCCTTGAAAAAGCCGAGGTCGATGAAGCCCTGCGCGAGCACCTTCACTGCAGCTTCGTGAGGACTGTTCCAGGACGCGCCCGGCTTCACTGCGGCAAGCGCTGCAAATTGGGCCTCGAGCACGAGCTCGTAAATGGTCTTCTGGGCCGGACTGAATTTTCCATTCACGGGGAAGGTGCGGGTGATGTCTGAAGCATATCCGTCGAGTTCGCACCCCGCATCGATGAGCAGAAGTTCCCCGTTTTTCAGTTCGGCATTGTTTTCCACGTAATGCAGAATGCAGGCGTTTGATCCGCCTGCGACGATGGAAGTGTAGGCAGGGGACTGGGCGCCCATGCGGCGAAATTCTCGCAGGAGCTCCGCCTCGATTTCGTATTCCATCTTTCCGGGTCTTGTCGATTTCATCGCAAGCTTGTGCGCGCCGGATGCGATGCCAGCCGACTTCTTCATGAGCTCGATTTCGTCCTTGTCCTTGAAGAGCCGCATCTCGTCGATCTCATGGCGGATGTCCCTGATGTCGGCAGGAGAAGAAACGCCGCTTCTTCCCATGCTGCGCACTTCGTTCAATGCCGCGAGTATTTGCCTGTCCCATTTTTCGTCCTGGCCGAGCGGATAAGAGAGGGCTCGCTGGTTCGCAAGCAGATTGGGGAGCATCGCCTCCAGTGCCGATATGGGGTGGGTTTCGTCGAAAGCGAAGACTTCCTTCGCCTTTTCTGGGCCGTACCGGTAGCCGTCCCAGATTTCCCTTTCCATGTCCTTTTCGAGACAGAACAGGATGCTTTTCGGATTCTGGCCCGAAACCATGGCGAGCACGGCTTCCGGTTCGGTGAACCCGGTCAGGTAGTAGAAATGGCTGTCGAAGCGAAAAGGGTAATGCGAATCCCGGTTTCTGAGGTGATGGGGCGCAGTGGGTACTATGCAGACCCCCTCTGTTCTGTCGAGGAGGCGCTTTCTTCTTTCTGCATGGATTGAATGATTTTTCATGCTTCGATTCTACCATTCAGTTCGTACAAGCGCTCGGGTGTGCCGACGTCGATCCAGGTTCCGCGATGAAGGGTGCCCGTCACCCTGCCTTCGGAAATGGCATGCCTCAGGAGTGGGGCGAGCTTGGCCGGTTTCCCCCTTTCGATCTCGCAGAAGAGATCGGGATGGTAGAGACCGATGCCGCTGTACGTCAGTTTTTCTTTCCCCATGGGTACGAGCTTTCCTTTTTCGAAAAAGAAGTCGCCTTCGGGATGATGGGCCGGATTGCCGACCAGGACGAGATGGGCGAGGGTGCCGGGCATTTCTGAGGAATGCTGAATCAGGTCGGAATAATCGTAATCGCAAAAGATATCCGAATTCACGACGAGAAAGGGATCCTTGCCGAGGAGGTCGAGCGCGTTGGCGATTCCGCCTGCGGTCTCCAGCGCCACCTCTTCCCGCGAATAGGCGATGTTCACCCCGTATGCTTTTCCGTCGCCGAGTCGTTCCATGATCATGTGGCCGAGGTGGGCGACGTTGACCACGATGTCATTAAAGCCGCCATTCGAGAGGCGTTCGATGTGACGCACGATCAGGGGTTTTCCCCTGACTTCGAGCAGCGGCTTGGGCAGGGAATCGGTCAGGGGGCGCATCCGCTCTCCCCGTCCTGCAGCCAGGATCATCGCTTTCAAAAAGTGGTTCTCACTTCGATTTTGTCGACGAGCTTCAAAAGAGGAGAAAGCTCCCTGTAGCGCGCGCAGGTCTTTTTCAGGTAGGAGAGGACGAGCGGAATGTCGTCCAGGTATCTTTCCTTTCCGTCGCGATGGTACAGGCGGGCGAAAATTCCCACCACCTTGATCTGCCTTTGCGCGCCCATCCATTCGAAATCGCGGTAGAAATCGGCAAAGTCGTCATGGACGGGAAGGCCTGCGCTTCTCGCCTTCTCCCAGTAGCGGATGACCCAGTCGAGCACCTTCTCCTCCTCCCAGGCAATGTAGGCGTCTCTGAAAAGAGAGGCGAGATCGTAGGTAATGGGGCCGTAGACCGCGTCCTGGAAATCGAGGATGCCCGGGTTGGGTTCGCTCACCATCAGATTGCGCGAATGGTAATCGCGATGAACGAATACTCTGGGCTGCGAAAGATTGTTCTTCAATATCTTCCGGAAAACGGATTCGATCAGATTCGCGTCGTCAGACGAGATTTGCCTGCCGAGATGCCTGACCAGATACCATTCGGGGAAAAGATCCAGCTCGCGCCTCAATAGCGCTTCGTCGTATTCGGGAAGAATGTCCGGGCGGCTGGCGAGCTGGATCTTGATCAGGGCATCCACCGCATCCCGATAGAGAACATCGGCATTGTCTTCGTTGAGCACATCGAGATAGGTCGTTTTCCCAAGATCGGAAAGCAGCAGAAACCCCTGGTCGAGGTCCTGGGACAGCACCTTGGGCGGATTGACGCCGGCCTCATTGAAAATTTGCGCGATCCGGACGAAAGGGCGGCAGTCCTCGTGCGAGGGAGGCGCGTCCATCACGATGAGCGAATCATCGGGAAAAACCGCACGGAAATACCGCCTGAAGCTCGCATCCGAGGAGGCGGGTTCGATGCCGAAGCTTTTTTCAGGAAACTGGCCCTTAAGCCAGAGCTCGATGAGTCGCTGCCTTTCCAATTCGATTGCCATAAGGGTGAAATTGTGCGATTTTATCACCAAACGATCAATCCAATCCCGATGCATAAATTTCGTCTCAAGCCGGTCATCGCCTCCCTGCTTTGCCTTGTTTTCGCCCCCGCATTTGCAGAAGGCGAATCTCCGTTGCAGAAAGCCTCTTCTTCCCCAAGCGGTGAGCAGCCGATCTTCATCAGCGCTGATATCCTCCAGGGGCATCAGGACCAGGATTTCGAGGCGATGGGACACGCCAGACTCAGCAAGGGAGAACAATCGATCGTCGCGGACTGGCTGAAATATCTCAAGGCGAGCGACGAGATCGAGGCGAAAGGACATGTCAGCATCGAGCAGAACGGCAATGTCGTTACAGGCACCGAGCTGAAACTCCAGATCAACAGTAATGTCGGTTTCATGGAAAAGCCCCAATACAAGCTGAAGGAGACGGGGGGAAGGGGGTATGCCGACCTGCTGCAATTTGCGGGAAAGGACAAATACAAGCTTCACAACGCAGTCTATACGACCTGCCCTGTCGGGAACGACGACTGGCTCCTGAAGGTCAGCGAACTCGATCTGGATCAGGCGACCCAGGTCGGTATTGCTCACGATGCGAGCATCAACTTCAAGGGCAAATCCATCCTGTACATGCCCTGGCTCGATTTTCCGACCGGAAACCAGCGGCGGTCCGGATTTCTTGCACCGATTTTCGGGAGCACGGCATCCAGCGGTGAGGAAATCATCGCGCCCTATTACTGGAGCATTGCGCCCAATATGGATGCCACGATTTCTCCGACCCTTTTCGCCAAGCGCGGTGCGATGCTGGGCAACGAATTCCGCTATCTCGAACCGAACTATTCGGGAGAAGTGCATTTCAACATCATGCCCAAAGACAACATTACGGGAACGACACGCGATGAGATGCGCCTGACGCACAACCAGAATTTCGGAAACGGATGGTCGGGGGAGCTGAATCTGCAGCGCGTATCCGACAGCTATTATTACCTGGATCTCTCCCCGCTCGTGACCATGACTTCCCAGACCGTTCTGCCCAGAGAAGGGCATCTGACCTACAATGGCGGATGGTGGAACTTCACATCAAGGGTACAGAACTATCAGACTCTTTCTAATCCGTTCATTCCAGTCATCGCGCCCTATGCTTCGCTCCCGCAATTGCTGCTTAACGCATCCAAGGACGAGATCGCAGGCATGGATGTGGCGCTGAACGGAGAATACGACGATTTCAGTCATCCGGTATTCGTCAACGGCAAGCGCCTGGTGCTGAATCCGACGGTCAGCTTCCCGATGCGCAATTCGGCGGCGTTTTTCGTGCCGAAAGTGGGGCTGCACGCTGCAAGCTATATGCTCGGGGCGAACAATACGCAGAATCTTCCCAGTTCGTCGATCACCATCCCTTATGCGAGCCTGGACTCGGGGCTCTATTTCGAGCGCGATAACCCATTGGGCAGGCAGGGGCTGACCCAGACGCTGGAGCCCAGGATCTATTACGTCTATGTGCCTTACCGGAACCAGAACTATCTGCCCAATTTCCATTCAGCTCGCATGAATTTCGCCTATGCGCAGATGTTCACCGAAAACCA
>JAJZPK010000156.1 GCA_021811205.1 Pseudomonadota bacterium | reverse complement strand
CATTGAATGGAGAACGCCCCTTTTCAGGGGCGTTTTATGGTCATGGCGGAGAGGGTGGGATTCGAACCCACGGTAGGCTTACACCTACGCCTGATTTCGAGTCAGGTACATTCGACCACTCTGCCACCTCTCCGAAGAGCGCAATTCTACCAGCTTATGACGCCTTTGTTGAGCGCGATAAGGGATTCTTCATTCTTATGATGATAAACTAACGGCGATGCCGAAGCCGGAGATAGACATTTCGACCGTAACGACATTGCCGACCGAATCTTTTTTCAAATATTTTTCAATAGGATGCGCATTCCTGTTGTTGACGGCGCTCGGCGGATGCGGCATTTCCGAATGGCATGTCCCGCCCTTCGGCTCGACCAAAGAACTCGTCGTCGCAACAGTAAACGGTCCTTCCACATTCTACGAGGATTCCCAGGGGAACTACGTCGGGCTCGAGCACGATCTCGTCAGCCTGTTCGCCCAGCAACTGGGCATGAGAGCGAAATTCGTGGTCTACGGCAACAGGGAAGAGCTTGTTTCCGCAGTGCGCCACCACAAGGTGCATCTTGCTGCAGCCGGGCTCGCCATTCCTTTTGACGGCAAGGAATCGGGGCTGGAATTCGGCCCGACCTATTTCGGCGTCAAACTCCAACTCGTCTACAACACGTCGGGACAAGCGCCGAAAAGCCCGGAAGCGCTTTCTGGAAAGCGCATCGCCTACCTGGATGACCCGGTCATTTCCGCCATGGTGGCGCAACTGAAGTCACAATATCCCGCCATCGACTTCAGTGAAATAAAGACTTCTTCAAGCGACGAATTGCTCAGCTCGGTATCCGAGGGAACGACCGATTATGCAATCGCCTATTCTAACCAGATCGACATCGCCGAGCATTATTACCCGAACATCACAACGGCATTCGATGTCGGCAAAGGAACCAGCCTTGCATGGGCTTTTCCTGACGACGCGGATCAGGCTCTGCTGCAGAAAGTGCAGGATTTCTTCAACACCATCGAAAAGGATGGCATGCTTGCCCGCATCGCCGACCGGTACTATGGTCATATTTACCGCCTCGACCAGAATGACATCGTCAGCTTCCTTGGCAGCATGAATGGCCGGCTCGATACGCTCAGACCCTATTTCGAAGAGGCAGAGGATGTCACCGGCATGGACTGGCGCCTGCTCGCGGCCGTGGCCTACCAGGAATCCCACTGGGACGAGCAGGCGACATCGCCGACGGGCGTCAGGGGCATCATGATGCTGACCAGCGACACTGCGGACAGGCTGAAGGTCTCGAACAGGCTGGACCCCAGGCAGAGCATCGTCGCGGGCGCAAGGTATCTCGCCATGCTGAAGGACGATCTTCCAGCCTCGATCAAGGAACCCGACAGGACATGGTTCGCAATCGCCGCCTACAATGTCGGCACGGCGCACCTGGACGATGCAAGAATCCTTGCCGAGCGGCTCAAGCTCAACCCCAATTCGTGGATGGATATCAAGCAAACCCTCCCCATGCTCAGCCGCTCAAGGTATTTCAGCACGGTGAAGCACGGCTTCTCCAGGGGCGGGGAAGCCGTCATCATGGTGTCGCACATACGCAACTATTACGACATCCTGCAGAAATACAAGCCTTCTTACAATCCCGTCTTCAAGACGAATTTCTAGGCCTTGGCCTGCATCAAAACAATCAGGAAGCCGAAATTCTGTCCAGCCCGCCCATGTAGGGGCGCAGCACTTCGGGAATGATGACCGAGCCATCGGCTTCCTCTGGATGTTTTGGCTTCGACATAACCTGAAGGTTAGTCTTCGCCGAAATCATCAAATTGCCTTGATGATCTCGATGCCCCCCATATAAGGGCGTAAAACTTCAGGTACCACAACGCTCCCATCTGCTTCTTGGAAATTTTGGCTACGGCATAACATCGGCTATGCCGATATTAGCCTTCACCGAAACAATCAGGAAGCCGAAATTCTTTCGAGACCGCCCATGTAGGGGCGCAGCACTTCGGGAATGATGACCGAGCCATCGGCTTCCTGATTGTTTTCCAGGATCGCAACCAGAGTCCTGCCCACGGCGAGTCCCGAACCGTTCAGGGTATGCACGAGTTCGTTCCTGCCTTCCGACTTGAATCTCGCCTGCATGCGTCTTGCCTGGAAAGACTCGAAATTGCTGCACGAAGAGATCTCCCTGTAGGTCTTCTGGGCCGGGAGCCAGACCTCGATGTCGTAAGTCTTCGCTGCCGAAAACCCCATGTCGCGAGTGCAGAGCGAGACGACCCTGTACGGCAGATCGAGGTGCTTCAACACTGCCTCGGCGTGCCCGAGGAGTTCTTCGAGTGCCGAATAGGATTTTTCGGGATGGACAATCTGGACGAGCTCCACCTTGTCGAACTGGTGCTGCCTGATCATTCCCCTTACATCGCGTCCGTAGGAACCCGCTTCGCTCCTGAAGCAAGGGGTATGGGCCACGAATTTCAGCGGCAGGCTGTCGTGAGCCAGGATCTCACCCCTGACGATGTTGGTGACGGGCACTTCCGCGGTCGGGATCAAATAATAGCCCGCCGATGTGGCAAAAAGGTCTTCCTCGAACTTCGGCAGCTGCCCCGTTCCCTTGAGCGATTCCGCATTCACCAGATAAGGCACGTAAACTTCCGCATAGCCGTGCTCGCTCGTGTGCAGATCGAGCATGAACTGGGAAAGCGCCCTGTGCAGTCTCGCCAGGCTGCCTTTCAGGAGCGAAAAACGCGCCCCCGAAATCTTCGCCGCAGTCTCGAAATCGAGCCCGCCCAAGCCTTCGCCTATTTCGACATGATCCTTGGGCTCGAAATCGAATTGTCCAGGATTACCCCATTTCGCGACTTCGACATTGTCGGCTTCGGATTGCCCGAAAGGAACGGATTCGTGGGGAAGATTGGGAATGCCCAGCAGGAACCCCTGGAGCGCATCCTGGATTTTTCCCAGCTCCTCCTCATTCCTTTTCAGTTCATCTCCGAGACTGGATACTTCGGTCAACAGATCGGAGGCGTCTTCCCCTTTCGCCTTCCTCATCCCTATCGCCTTGGAAGCCGCATTCCTTTTGGCCTGCAATTCCTGGGTCAGGGTCTGGACGGACTTTCGCCTTCCCTCAAGTTCCTGGAAATGGGCAACGTCCAGCATAAACCCCCTGGATTCCAGGCGCCGCGCGACGGTCTGGATGTCGCTTCTCAAAATCTGGATATCTAGCATTTTCTCTTTCCCGCATGTAGGCCCACTATTGTAAATCTTTTGCAAGGCGACAGCATCCTTGCGCTTTCCGTTATCAAAGCGTGTAATGTGCCTGTAAGGCAAATGAATTAAATTGGCACCATTAAGGAGACATGCATGAAAAATTGGATACCAGTTTCGCTCATCACCTGCCTGCTTGCAGCCTGCGCAAGCGAGCCTAGCTCAGGGCCAGCACCCATCGTGAGCGGCTCTGGATCGGGCGCATCGGCCGCTTCGACATCCGGGACGCAAACGAACGGCCTGCAGGGAAGCCAGCTTTCAGCGAGCCCGCTCAACGACCCCAACAACATCCTTTCCAAACGCAGCGTCTACTACGATTTCGGCAATGCCGATATCCCGGACGAGTACAAACCGCTGATCAAGGCGCATTCCGAATACCTGATCGCCCACCCGACAGCCAAAGTCCAGCTT
This sequence comes from Pseudomonadota bacterium, assembly GCA_021811205.1. The sequence continues at coordinate 1,996 of JAJZPK010000156.1, read as the reverse complement.
CAGGGCAACTGCGACGAGCGCGGCAGCCGCGAATACAACCTTGCGCTCGGCGAGCGCCGCGCAGACAGCGTGAGAAAGCTGATGGAAGCTGCAGGCGTGTCACCCTCACAAATCTCGATCGTGAGCTACGGATCGGAGAAACCCCGTGCGCTGGGCCACGACGAGGATGCCTGGAAGCAGAACCGCCGTACCGACATCGTCTACCTGACCGAATAGCTGGAGAAAAACGTGAGAAAATCGATATTCGCCGCACTCTGCCTCTTCATGGCGGCCCAATCGACCCAGGCTGCCTATCTGCAACCCGCTTCGAAGCAGAAGGCCGGATGCAGCAAGGACTTGGCCAAAGAATATGCATCCAAGCTGAAAATCTATTTCAAGCAATACCGGCTGATCGAATCCGAATTCGGCGTCTAGGTTTTTTTCCGGGCAAACCTGTCGAGTTCGCGAAGATGCGCAAGCTTTTCGGCAATCTTGCCTTCCATCCCCCGGTCGGTCGGCCTGTACCATGAAGGATTGATTCCTTCTGGGAAATAGGTCTCCCCTGCTGCATAGGCTTCGGGTTCGTCGTGCGCATAGCGGTATGCATGCCCGTACCCCAGTTCCTTCATGAGCTTCGTCGGCGCATTCCTGAGATGCAGCGGCACTTCCCTGGTCTTGTCTGTCTTCACGAAGGCCATCGCCTGGTTGTAGGCCATGTACCCCGCATTGCTCTTGGGCGCAACAGCAAGGTAGATCACTGCTTCTCCAAGCGCAAGCTCGCCTTCCGGGGAACCCAGCCGCTCGTAGGTCTCGGCCGCGTCGTTGACGATCTGCGTGGCTCTCGGATCGGCAAGGCCGATGTCCTCCCAGGCCATCCTGATGATGCGCCTTGCAAGATACCTGGGATCCGCCCCGCCATCGAGCATCCTGCAAAGCCAGTAGAGGGCGGCGTCCGGATTCGAGCCCCTGACGGACTTGTGCAGGGCGGAAATCTGATCGTAGAAATATTCCCCGCCCTTGTCGAAGCGCCTCGCATTCAATGTGAGCGCATTCTGGACGAATTCTCCGGTGATCCGCTCAACCTGCGCGACACGGGATGCGGTCTCGGTCTGCTCGAGCAGGTTCAGAAGCCGCCTCGCATCCCCGTCCGCATAGCCGACGAGCGCGTCGATCGCGCTTTCCTCGAAAACGAGATCCGGATAGACGGCCTCTCTCGCCCGATTCAAAAGCATTCTCAGTTCCTCGTCGGAAAGCGAATTCAGCACGTAGACCTGAGCTCGGGACAGCAATGCGGAGTTCACTTCGAAAGAGGGATTCTCTGTCGTTGCGCCGATGAAGGTGACGAGCCCCGACTCGACAAAGGGAAGCAGTGCATCCTGCTGGGATTTGTTGAAGCGGTGGATTTCGTCGACGAAAAGGATCGTTTTCTTTCCCAGCGAAAGATTCCGTTCCGCCATTTGAACGGCATCGCGTATGTCCTTGACGCCGGAAAGGACCGCGGAAAGCGCGATGAATTCGCAGCCGAACGCGTCCGCAGTGAGCCTCGCAATGGTGGTTTTGCCCACCCCGGGCGGGCCCCACAGGATCATCGAATGCAGCTTTTTCGATTCGAAGGCGAGCCTCAACGGCTTGCCTTCACCAAGCAGGTGGGTCTGGCCGATCACGTCACCCAGCGTCTTCGGCCTCAGCGCCTCTGCAAGCGGAGGGACGGGTTCGGACTTGAACAGATCACTCACCGATGACGTCCACCCCCTTGGGCGGAGTGAATCTGAACGAATCTTCCGGCAATTTCGGATTCAGTTCCATGTTCGAGAAATGAATGATCGTGACCTGTCCGAAATAATCCTTGAGCACCATGACGGCGAGCAGCTTCCCGGAAAAACCCATCCTGATGTTCTGGAAATTGCTCTCCTTCCCCTTGGGCGTCGCTTCAAGCCATTTCAGGCCTTCCTTCTCCCCCGCATCATGCAGATTGAAGCTCTTCTCGATCTCGTTGTTGCCGGCAAGGAGCGCCGCA
>JAJZPK010000155.1 GCA_021811205.1 Pseudomonadota bacterium | reverse complement strand
GAAATCTGCGAGATTCCTTTCGACAAGTTGTCCGATCTCAGTATGGTCATGCCCGTCCTTCACCAGAATCTGCACAAGATCATGAGCCGGGAAATCGCCTTCGATCACGAAATCATGCTGATGCTGGGCAAAATGCGCGCCGAGGAACGCCTTGCGGCATTTCTGCTCAATCTTTCCCAGCGCTTTTCGGCAAGAGGTTATTCTGCTGCAAGTTTCCAGCTGAGGATGACGCGGGAGGAACTCGGCAGCTACCTCGGGCTCAAGCTGGAAACGGTGAGCCGCATCTTCTCCAGGTTCCAGGAAGAGGGGTTGATCGGGGTGCAAAAAAAGCTGATCGAACTCAAGGATACGGACGGCCTGAAGCGCCTTTTGGGCGGGTTAGCTTGAAGTTCCGCCCTTCTTGAGCATGGCGTCGATCTCCGCTTCAGCAGCCAGCCAGTGCGCGACATCGTCGCTGGCGGAGCCGTGTTTCTCCGCGCGATAATAGGCGGCATCGGCGATCATCTTGCGGCGTATTTCGGCGCTGATTGCAACGGATTTCCTGGTTCTGGCAGGCTTCTTCGGTTCTGCTGCGCTTTTCGAAGCCGTTTTCCGTTTCGGCTTTTCGCTCGTTGTTCCAGCTTTTTCCATCGTTTTCTCCAGATGTTGATCTATGGATCGTCAAAGACTAGTTTATCAGCATGATAAAATCAAATTGTGACAGGTAGTTTAAGATTCATCTAACTCGCGGGCGCTATAATGGTCCCCGGATATTCAAACCGTGACAGGAGAAGAGCGTGACTGAATCGACAGTTTGGGCGAGGCAGACCCGGTTCTTGCATTTCGGCATGGCAATTACGGTGAGCTTTCAGCTCCTGATCAGCCTGATCATGGAGGCTCCCGAAGCGGGAGAAAAACGCAGCGCGCTCGAATCGCTGTCCTTCGAAATCCATGAATGGGCGGGAATGCTGGCCGTGCTCATCGTGCTGGCCCACTGGATATGGAGCCTGAGTTCGCGCGACAACAGCAACATCAAAACGCTTTTTCCCTGGGGAGCGGAAGGGCGTGCCTCCGTGATGAATGACTTGCGCCAGTTGAAAAACATGAAGCTTCCGGAAGGCGGTGGGCAGGGCGGGCTGCCGGGGCTCATGCATGGTCTGGGTTTTCTTGCGGTGAGCGGTATGGCACTCACCGGAGCTGTCCTGTTTTTCATCCTGCCCGAGGACGGATCGAAAAACGACATGGCCGAACTCGTTCATCATGTTCACGGCTTCATTGCCAATTTTGCATGGGCCTATTGGTGGGGCCATCTTGCTGCGGCATTCGTGCACAAGAGGATGGGGCACGACACGGTGAAGAACATGTTCAATCTCGGGTGATGTCGCTTTACTGGCACGATTACGAAACTTTCGGTATCGACCCGGCGAGGGACAGGCCTGCGCAGTTCGCCGGAATCCGTACCGACGAAGAGCTGAACATCATAGGCGAGCCGCTCGTCATCTACTGCAGGCCGTCAGACGACATGCTGCCGCAGCCTGAATCCTGTCTCATCACCGGCATCACCCCGCAAAAGGCGTTCGAGCGGGGAATCATGGAAGCCGAGTTCGCCGCGAAAATCGAAAAGGAGCTCGCCCATCCCGGAACCTGCGGGGTGGGCTACAACAGCATCCGCTTCGACGACGAGTTCACGCGCCATATGCTCTACAGGAATTTCTTCGATCCCTATGCCAGGGAATGGCAGAACGGCTGTTCACGATGGGACGTCATCGACATGATGCGCCTGGTTCGGGCCTTCAGGCCGGAAGGACTGGCGTGGCCGCTTGGTTCCGACGGCAAGCCGAGCTTCAGGCTGGAGGAGTTGACCTTTGCCAACGGAATTGCCCACGAAGCTGCGCATGACGCCCTGTCCGACGTGAAAGCGACGATTTCGCTCGCGCAGCTGGTGAAGCAGAAGCAGCCGAAGCTTTACGATTACGTTTACCGTTATCGCGACAAGAAGCTCGTTGCGGGGCTGCTTGCGCTGCGCGCCCCGCTCGTCCATGTCTCTTCCATGTATTCCTCTGAATACGGCTGCACCGCCCTCGTTCTGCCGATCGCATCGCATCCCGTCAACAGGAACGAGGTCGTGGTCTTCGATTTGAGATACGATCCGGCCGATCTTCTGGAACTCGATGCGAGCGAGATCAGAAGAAGGCTTTTCACCCCGAGGGACCAACTGGATGTGGAACGGATTCCTCTCAAGACCATTCATGTCAACAAGTGCCCGGTCGTCGCGACTGAAAAATTGCTCACCCCCGAAATCTCGGCGAGGCTGAATATCGACATCGAAAAGAGCCATCGGCATGCCGACAGGATCAGGCAGGCTGGCGGGTTGGAAGAAAAGATGGCGGAGGTTTTCGGGAACAGGGAAAGGGAGGCGCAGCAGGATCCCGATCTCGCCCTCTATAGCGGAGGTTTCTTTTCCAATGCAGACCGGGCAAACATGGAAATTGTCCGCTCGGCTTCTCCCGAAAAACTGGCAAGGCTGGAACTGGAATTCGAGGATGCTCGTCTTCCCGAGATGCTTTTTCGCTACCGGGCGAGAAATTATCCCGATACCCTCGATGCTCAAGAGAAAATGCGTTGGGAAAGCTATCGCAAAAGCCGTCTGAGCGAGGCGGCGGATGCCTATTTCGAAAAAATCGAGGCCCTGATTCGGGATTCCAAAAATCCTGCCATTCTCGAGGAGCTCCAGTCTTGGGGAAAACGGCTTACAGCCTGAACACTTCCATCCCGAGATTTCCCTTTGCGTCCAGGGTTGCCTGGTTGGTGATGACTGCGATGCTGGCTTTTTCGGGAACGAGGTAGGTCCTGCCCGCTTCGACGAGATCTGCCAGAGTGACTTTCAGGACGCGCTCGCGAAAATTCTGACGCTGCTCGGGCGTTCTGCCGAAGAGTGCACTGTGGAAAGCCTGCTTGGCTTCTCCCGCGGGGGAGCCCGGTTTGTCTATGCCGCCGATGACGCCGAGGATGGCTTCCTCGACCTGGCGCCATTCGTGCTTTTCGGAGAGCAGCCATTCTATCGACCTGTCGAAATCGGCGAGCGTCTCCTCCAGCCTCGGATCCCGGTAGGAATAGAAGCGGAAGGCTGCGATATCCGAGTCCTGTCCTGCTCCCCCGCCATAGGCGCCGCCCTGTTCCCTGATCGCGCGGTGCAGGAAGCCGTTTCTCAGGAAACCGCCGAGAACCGCGAGCGCAGGCGCATGGGGATGTTCGCTCGGCACGGTGGGATAAGCCTTGGCGCAGAAATTGACCTGGGTGCTGGCAATCCAGAACTGCCGGGTTTTGTCTCTTGTGGCCGGAGGGGAGAAAGGCGAGAAGTTTTCAGAAGAGGGCTTCTCTTTCCAGCGCGATTCCAGATCGTTTCTGAGCGCCTGCCTTTTTTCAGCTTCCCCGATGACGAGAAATTGTCTCGGTGCCTTCAGGATCGCTTCGTGAATTCGCTCGAATCGGACTGCGATTTCTTCTATCCGGTCCGGTTCATCGAGCTTGTCGTCGAGCGCCTTGACGGACTGGATTCCCGAGAGGCCGCCCAGCCTGTGTGCGATTATCGCTGCCGGACTCATTTTGCTCGCGGCAGCTGCCATGGCGAGAGAATGCCCCTGCCCGGTGACGCTTTGCTCCCGGCTTGCCCTTTCCTGAGCGATGATTTCCCGGATGCGTCCGGTTTCGTCGAATCGGGCCGCCTCCAGCGTCTCCTGCATCAATGAAGAGAGTTTGTCGAGATTCCTGGAGAGCGCCTTGCCGGAAAGAATGAAGTAACCCGTGACGTCCTGCTCGTCGTCGACTTTTCCCCGGACCGACGTATAGGCGTGAATGCCTCCGGTGACAGCGGACTGCAATGCCTGGGTTTCGAGATAATCCCTTCCGCCGCAGCCGAGTTCGGTCAGGCACGAAGTGTAATAGGGGAGAAGGTCCAGGGAGGCTTCGTCGAGATCGGGGAGCTCGGCCACGATCTGCTGGTAGACGAGCCCGTTCGTTCCCTGGTCGAAGAAGGTTGCCGGAAGGCCGCCCACTTTTTCCTTCGATCCGGAGGGAATGCTGATCCGGGAGGGAATGTCCTCCAGCCCCACCTTGGGCAGGATTTCTGGGTCGTCCTGGCGCGCCTGGCGCTCGGCGAGTTTTTCCGCACGCTCGATCACGGCGGATTTTTCGGCCTCACTCATGCTCGACTGGATGGCGGCAAGACGTGCCTTTTCCGCAGCTGCCCGCTTCTCGCCGAGTCTCGCATCGGGTTTCAGGGTCAGGCGAACCCTGTGTTCGTTCTCAAGCAGCAATTCCCTGACGAGTTTTTTGATGAAGTCGGGATCCCTGATTTCCTTGCGCAGCGCCTCGAGCACGGGGTCGATGTCGAGGGCGGACACCGGATCTCCCCGGTGTATCGCCTGGGGAAGGGCGTGCAGGATCAGCTGCAGCCCGTAGGGATGGCCGTCTCCGCTGATTTCGCGCTGGGAAAGCTCGATCTGGTGCAATGCGGCTTCGATGTTCTCGAACGGGACGCCCTTTTCGGCGACTTCTCTCAGTACGCCGAAAACGAGTTCCTCGGTGGCTTCGGCATGTTCGGGTTCCGAGCCTTCGAGGCCGCAGATGAAGCTGATCTCGCGGTTGGAGTCTTCGAGCCCGCAAAGGGGAGAGGGGGCGGCGCCCAGGTCCGTGGTTTCGAGCGCATGGCGCAGGGGGGATGCGCCGTTTTCCAGCAGAACGCTGGACAGGAGGTGCGCCTTGAGCAGGGATTTGAGGTCGGTGCTTTTGCCCAGAAGCCATCCCAGGACGATGTGCGTTTTGCCCGTCGTCTCATCCAGTGCATAGCTTTCCTCGACAAGAACGGGCGCGCAATAGCGTTTTTCGTCTTCCACCGCGATTTTCTCATCCAGCATTTCGAAACGGCAAAGCGCCTGTTCGTCGATGACCTTGTGGTGCTCGAATGCCGGAATGTCGCCGTAGGTCATGAAGACCGAGTTCGAAGGATGGTAATGGGTATGGTAGAAGCGCTTGAGTTCGTCATGAGTCAGATCCGGTATCGACTCCGGATCGCCGCCGCTGTTGTAATGGTAGGTCGAAGTCGGGAAAAGATATTTGCACAGCGTATGCCACAGGGCATTGACAGGGGAGCTCATCGCCCCTTTCATCTCGTTGTAGACGACGCCCTTGAAGACGAGGTCGCTCGCGGGCTCCCCGGGTTTTTCGAATTCGACCCTGTGCCCTTCCTGGGCGAAGTCGAGTTCGTCGAGGCGGGAGAAGAAAACCGCGTCGAGATAGACCTCCATCAGGTTCCTGAAATCCTTCCTGTTCTTGCTGGCGAACGGATAGGCTGTCCAGTCGCTGGAAGTGAAGGCGTTCATGAAGGTGTTGAGCGAGCGCCTGATCATCATGAAGAAGGGATCGCGTACGGGATAGCGTTCGCTGCCGCAAAGCGCGGTATGTTCCAGAATATGCGCAACCCCTGTCGAATCCCGGGGTACGGTGCGCAAGGCGACAAAAAAGACGTTTTCGGGATTGTCCGCGCTCAGATGAAAATGCCGTGCGCCGGTTTTTTTGTGCCGGTATTCTTCCACGGTCAGGTTGAGGGAGTCGATCTTCTCGGATCTCAGCCATTCGAAAGCGGGGTGGGTCATGAATGAATTCCTGTGGGCGATGAATTCATTTT
>JAJZPK010000154.1 GCA_021811205.1 Pseudomonadota bacterium | reverse complement strand
ATTCCAATTGTCGTAATCTTCATATCGGACGCTCCTCTCTGTTTTGTGGTCTACGCGACTCACACTTTGGCACTTCGATGCCGGTCGGGGAAGTGGGCGTCCATTCCATTAACTGCGCGAATCGGTCGACAGGTCATGAAACAAACTCAGACATCCGCCACAATACGCTAAGTGACTGCTTTGGGCATCGAGCACCCATTGACGGTCATCACCAAAAGCAGCCACTGGCGGTTGTGCTACAAAATCGAATGACGGCTTCAGGGCTGTTGCCCGAATACGTACTACGTGCCCTGAGCAGCCAAATTTTGCTTCATGGAGCGAGACACTCAAGTGCCCGCTTCATCTTGAAACCGGACGGACACGTGCATTCCAGTCGCCAAGCTATTGGAATTCTCAAAATCATGGATAACATTTTTCCATGATCGCTCAACACTCCCGGATCAAGCGGTATACGATTCCCAAGGCAAGCAGAGAAAGAGCCAAAGCTGCCAGCATAGAAGCCGAGTGCGCATTCAGCTCGAACACGATGAATTGCCTCGATATTGCAAGAATCGCAATGAGAACTATTGTTTTGGTTTTGATGATCCCCCCCTCCCTTGCCGAAGGGTGAATAATGGAATGGCTGAATTCCAGGGCAATCAGCAAGGTCAGAATCATGCCGAAAACAGTTTGAAATATTTCGTGATCAAGATGGTTCAGCGCACCTTTCAGCACCAGATGGTAGACCTCGATGCTTAACCCCCACAGTGCGGTCAGGATCATGATTGAAATGAGGAATGCGAGCACTAGGGTGACGCCGTGCTCAAACCACTGATAAGTTGTTCTTTCAATAGGTTTGTGTTCCATGCGTTCTCCTCATAATGAAGTCCATTTAAGATCAGCGGAATGCAAAATGGCATCACAATTTCGATTTTCAAGTCCCTTGTAAATACAGAAAATATTGATGCCCTAATCGGTACTTGATCGACTTTTAACGACTTGAAAAATTGGTTGTTCGATCATAAATAATCATGCGTCATTCTCATTGACGATTTTTAATTCATATGCACATAGGGAGATGATCATGATTTATCGTAATCTTTTTCCTCGCGACATATTCGCGGAAATGCAAAGGATGCAGAGAGTCTTGGAGCGGCGTTTAGGTGACTCGCCCAGCATCCGCGGCGCTGAAGGTGGCTATCCAGCAATGAATGTCGGAATTGCCCAAAAATCCGTCGAAATATACGCATTTGTCCCCGGAATGAATCCTTCAGCTATCGACGTTCAAATCGAAAAGGGAACGCTTACCGTCAGTGGGGAACGCAAGGCTGATTTGCCCGTGGAAAAGTCGACGGTGCATATAAGCGAGCGTTTTACTGGCCCGTTCCGCCGACGCGTTTCTTTGCCGGAGGACGTCGACACGAATTCAGCCACAGCAAAATATCACGATGGGCTTCTTCAGATTAGTGTGCCCAGAAAAGAAGCTATTCAACCACGTCGCATAGCCATCCAGTGAGGAGGTCGACATGAATACTCAGGTACAAAAAAGTAGTAATGACAATAATTCTGGCAGAGAGGCAATCCGCCCACCGGTAGATGTTGTTGAAGACGCTAATGGAATCACGCTTTTCGCCGATTTCCCTGGTGTGCCGAAAGAAAAGCTGAACATCCATGTTGAAGGCGACACCTTGATTTTGGAGGGAGAACTCGGGTTGGTGATGCCAGAAGGTATGGAGGCTGTCCATGCTGATGTGGATTTGCCCAATTTCAAGAGGGTATTCACATTGTCAAAAGACTTGGACACCAGCAAGATTTCGGCCGACTTCCAGCAGGGTGTTTTGAAGTTGCGAATTCCGAAGGCTGAACATGCTCAGCCTAGGAAAATCGCCATTCAATCCTGATGAAACCGATCGAATACAAAGGAGATTGATCATGAGGCTCGATAATCTCAAGGAAAACATGGAGTCATGGCTGAACGGCATGGCAGAAGGATGGCGTCATTTATGGAAATCAACAGGCGATGCGTTGACTCATTTCAAGCCTGGAGAGAAAACGAATTTGCCAGTGGCTTCGCAAATTGATGACGATTCCTGGTCTGCCGGAACTGGCTGGTCCGTACTCGGGGCGGAATTATTCGAGGATGATCAGCAGTTGGTGGTTCGGCTGGAAACTCCAGGTATGGACAAAAAAGATCTCAATATCGAAATCGATGGAGAGATGCTGATTGTACGAGGAGAAAAGCGTTTCGAAAACGAGAAAACTTCAGGTCGATGGCGGACATTCCAATGCGCTTATGGTTCGTTTCGGCGGGTATTTCCTTTGCCCGTTCCGGTGAAGATTGATGCCGCAAAAGCCACTTACATAAACGGCGTGCTGAGAATCGAATTGCCCAAACTCAATCCGGGCAATACAAAATCAGTATCGATAAAAGTGCAATAAAGATGTCCCTTGACGTGGCCGTCTTCCAGACGGCCACCTTCCATCTCCAGGAAATATCGGCTCTGCCGGAAACATCGCACGCCACTCAATCAGAATCAGATTATCGAGCCTTGAATTACGCACTGGATTCCTGATAAATTTGATTCAAGTCATGGATCATTCCTGGAGGTGTCATGGATGTTTTCAAGATGATCAACGATCAGGTTGATGCTATTGCAATACCCCTTTTCGCAGTCACATTGACGGCAATTCCAAGAATCAACACGCCTCTGCTTCTGATGCTCCATTGGCATGGATTCAAACGTCAGCAGGCATCTGGCGATGAAAAGCTGCCCATTCCGAGTTCCGTCGTCCAGCTGAACGAAGCGTGGCACGACATGAGCGTACTCGACCAGGCCATGCTTGATGCTGCGTGGCAGCTCGGCGCATGGCAGCTCGAGCGCGAGGAAAGGCGCAGTTGCATGACCATAGGCGCACCCGACCGGGAATTTCTCGAATTCAGGCAGGCATTCGGCGACGATCCCTATGGCGAGAAATTGACCGTTTCGGAAGCGCCCGATCTGGAAGACATGATGAAGCTCGGCGCCAGAATCGGCTATGTGCGCTGGCAATTCAGGCCCGTCAAGAGCGGATTATGGAAATTCTCTTCAGTGGATGACAGCCTGACCATGGACGGCAGCCGCCAGCTGCCCTGCCCTTTGGGCGCCAAGGCCCTGGTAGGGACGCGTATTTCGCTGACGCGTTACAGACTTGGGCGTATCGGAAAAATCGTCCTGCCCTAGGACTTGAAATTATTCTGGCAGTCCCTATTTTGACCAATGCGGCAGTTGCCGCGTTGCCTTTGGCCCATGAATCATGGGGTTTGAAGGCTCATTCACATTAACTTTAATCTGTTATCGAATAGGAGAATTGTTATGGAAATTCGTCCCCTTTACGACCGGATTATCGTCAAGCGGGTTGAGCAGGAAAAGCAGACGTCATCCGGAATTGTTATCCCGGATTCTTCCAAGGAAAAGCCGGAACAGGGCGAAGTCGTCGCAGTCGGCAGCGGAAGGCTGATGAAGGATGGAACCCTACAGCCTCTTCAGGTAAAGACAGGAGACACTGTGCTGTTCGGAAAATATTCGGGAACGACAGTGAAATTCGGCGGCGAGGAATACCTTTTTCTGAAGGAAGAGGACGTTCTCGGCATCATCGAAAACTCTGGCGCACAGCTTCAGAAGGCTGCGTAATCTGCAATATTTCCAGGAGATTGAATCATGTCTGCTAAAGAAGTCAAATTCCACGATCATGCGCGCTCCAGAATCGTCAAGGGCGTCAACATTCTTGCCGATGCAGTGAAGGTCACGCTTGGACCAAAGGGAAGAAATGTTGTCATCGAGCGGAGCTTCGGCGCTCCCCATATCACCAAGGACGGGGTTTCGGTTGCCAAGGAGATCGAGCTTGCCGACAAGTTCGAGAACATGGGTGCCCAGATGGTCAAACAGGTCGCATCCAAGACTGCGGATGTTGCCGGGGATGGAACGACCACTGCCACCGTCCTCGCCCAGTCCATCGTCCAGGAAGGAATGAAATACGTTGCCGCAGGAATGAATCCGATGGATCTGAAGCGAGGCATAGACAAGGCGGTTTCTTCCGTGGTCGATGAACTCAAGAAGATTTCGAAACCCTGCACGACCAGCAAGGAAATCGCCCAAGTTGCCTCGATCTCGGCCAATTCCGACGCCTCCATCGGAGAAACCATATCGCTCGCAATGGAAAAAGTGGGCAAGGAAGGTGTCATCACGGTCGAGGATGGCAAATCGCTGCAGAACGAGCTCGATGTCGTCGAAGGGATGCAATTCGACCGTGGCTACATCAGCCCCTACTTCATCAACAACCCCGACAAACAGGCGGCCATCCTTGATGACCCGCTGATCCTGCTTCACGACAAAAAGATATCCAGCATCAGGGATCTTCTTCCCGTCCTGGAGGAAGTCGCCAAGGCAGGCAAGCCGCTCATGATCATCGCTGAGGACATCGAGGGCGAGGCGCTTGCGACCCTGGTCGTCAACAGCATGCGAGGCATCCTCAAGGTTGCTGCTGTCAAGGCGCCTGGCTTCGGCGACAGGCGCAAGGCCATGCTGGAAGACATCGCGACCCTGACCGGCGGAACGGTGATTTCCGAGGAAACAGGCAAGCAGCTCGAAAAGGCGAGCATCGCCGATCTCGGGCACGCCAAGCGCATCGAGATCCACAAGGAAAACACCACCATCATCGATGGTTCAGGCAAAGCTGAAGCGATCAAGGCACGCGTCAAGGCTATCCAGACACAAATCGAGGAATCGACCTCAGATTATGACAAGGAGAAGCTGCAGGAGCGCATCGCGAAGCTCTCTGGCGGCGTTGCCGTGATCAAGGTGGGGGCTGCAACGGAAGTCGAAATGAAGGAGAAGAAGGATCGGGTCGACGACGCGCTTCATGCCACACGCGCAGCCGTGGAAGAAGGCATCGTTCCCGGTGGCGGCGTAGCGCTTATCAGGGCGAGGGCCGCGATCAAGGACCTGAAGGGCGATAACCACGATCAGGATGCCGGCATCAAGATCGTGCTGCGCGCCCTTGAGGAGCCCATCCGGGCGATTGCTTCCAATGCGGGGGACGAGCCGTCTGTCGTTGTCGCCAAGGTCGAAGCCGGGGCAGGCAACTTCGGCTACAATGCGGCGACCGGCGAATACGGGGATCTGGTCGAGATAGGTGTTATCGACCCGACCAAGGTAACCCGTACTGCGCTGCAGAATGCAGCATCCATCGCCGCCTTGATCCTGACAACCGATGCCACGATCGTAGAGGCACCCAAGGAAGAAAAGGCCGCGTCTCCAGCCATGGCCGACATGGACTATTGAGTCCATGAGACAAAACGTCCGGGATCAATGTCCCGGGCGTTTTCTTCTTGCGCCGCATTAGCGAAATGATTAGAGTTTAGAGCATGGACAAAGATCATTTCGTCGAGCTTTCTTGCAGGAATTGCGCCGAAGGGGCGGGCCTGGACATCCAGTTTTCGTTCGCCTTCCAGCCCATCGTCGACATCGAAACATGCACCGTGTTTTCCCAGGAGGCTCTGGTCAGAGGACCGGCAGGCGAATCCGCGTCGAGCGTTCTCGATCGCCTGACCGACGAAACGAGATATCGCTTCGATCAGGCTTGCCGCGTGAAGATCGTCAAGATGGCGTCCGAACTCGGCATTCCGTCCAACGTCAACATCAATTTCTATCCGAACGCGGTGTACAAGCCCGAGCTTTGCATCCGCACGACCCTCGCTGCCGCTTCCGAATACGGCTTTCCCGTGGAAAAGATCATCTTCGAGGTGACCGAAGGGGAGGAAATCAGCGACCATGCCCATCTGCTGGCCATCATCAAGACCTACCAGAAGCTGGGATTCAGGACGGCGATCGACGATTTCGGTGCGGGATACGCCGGACTCAATCTGCTGAGCGAATTCCAGCCCGACTACATCAAGCTCGACATCAAGCTCGTGAATGG
>JAJZPK010000153.1 GCA_021811205.1 Pseudomonadota bacterium | reverse complement strand
AGTTCTTCGATGCGGTTGCCTGTCACAACCCTTCCCTTGATCCAGGCATAGCGTTCCCATTCCCTTCCCTGGGTCAGGAAATACTCTTCCAGCATGGCGAAGCTGGAAGACAGTGAGCCGCTTTCTCCATAAGGCCTCAGACGCATATCGACCCTGAACACGAATCCATCAGGCGTTATGTCCTGCAGGCTGGAAATCAGGCGCTTGCCGAGTTTTGAAAAATATTCCTGACAGCTCATGCCGTGCGCGGTCTCCCCGTCCTCCGGATAGACGAAAACGAGATCGATGTCCGAAGAAGCATTGAGTTCTCGTCCGCCCAGCTTGCCCATGCCCACGACATGGAGACGCTGCGGCGTCCCGCTCGATTCACCGACGGGCACGCCATAACGCTCGGTCATCCATGACTCGTGCAGGGCGAGGGCATGCGCTATCGAAATTTCGGCAAGATCGGACATTGTCGTGACGACTTCTCCCATGTCGGCAAGTCCAGAAAGATCCCGTCCGATCGTGCGCAGCATCACCGCTTTCCTCAACTCCCTGAGATTGCGATTGAGCATGGCCTCATCAAAAGCCTCGCCCAGGAAAGAGGTCATCTCTTCTCGACCGAAAGGCTTTTCGAAAAGGCAGGAATGTTTGCAGTGCTCCGCAAGTCTTTCGACATAGCGGCTGTACTGCTCGGCACGCTCGAGTACGTTCGACATATATCCATTGTCCCAATAAAACGCTAAAATTCAGTGTATCCGCATCGCAACCCGAGGTTCAAGCGGACGAGATGAACTTGCTCTCGTGACGCCCATCGAAGAACCATGAATCCTTTTCAAGATCGCATGCCTTGCTGAAATACCTGATCCTGACACACCGCTGGACAGTCCGCCTGATCGCGGGATTGACGATTACCGCATTCTTCGTTGTCGCAATCACGATCCTGACCCTGCGCTACTGGCTCCTTCCGAACATCGAAAACTACCGACCCAGGATCGAAGCTGCCGTCAGTCATGCGATCGGAGAACGCATCGCCATCGGCAGGATCAGCGCGAACTGGATGGGCATCCACCCCCATCTCGTCATGCGCGATATCAGGATATTTGACCGCTCTGGACGAGTTGCGCTATCGCTGGACAGGATAGCGAACAACCTTTCCTGGATGACCTTTCTCACTGGAGAAATACGTTTCTCATCGATCGAAATCGACCATCCCAGCCTGGCCATGCATCGTGACAAAAATGGCGTGATCTATGTCGCTGGAATCCCGGTCAACCAGGGGCCATCCAACCAGAGCTTGTCGGACTGGCTGCTGCATCAGAGCAAGGTGCTGATCAATAATGGACTCATTGAATGGCAAGATGAAAAATCGGGCGCGCCGCAGCTGACGATCAAGGCAGTCGATTTCGCGCTCGTCAATTCCGGTGAGCACCATCTTTTCGGACTGCACGCCTCACCGCCTGCCGAACTTTCGTCACCGCTCGACATACGGGGCAATCTTTACGGCAAATCCCTGAACGATTTCGATTCCTGGCGAGGCAAACTATATGCCCAGATAGACTATGCGAACACGGAAAAGCTCAAGAGCTGGCTCCCTTCCCCTGAACAGCTTCTCGGGGGAAATGGCGCCATGCGCGTATGGCTCGACTTTTCTCACGTACAGCCTGAAGCTTTTACGGCCGATCTGGTCTTGTCCGATGTGCACGCAAAATTCGGCAACAATCTGCCCGAAATCGACATGAAAAGGCTGCGCGGCCGGATCAATTGGCAGGCCCAGGACGGCGGTTTCGCCATACATACTCAAAATCTCTCGCTCGAAACCATGGAGGGGGAGCGAATCAAGCCCACCGAATTCGAATTGCGCGCCGTCCCGGCGCATGATATCAGCCCCATGGAAGGGGAAATGTCCGTCAATTTTCTCGATCTCGCCATGCTGGCGAAGCTCTCCGAGCATTTCCCCATGCCGTCCAAAATCCGCGAAATGCTCACGACGCTTGCGCCGCAAGGCAACGTCAGCGATCTGCAGATCAAATGGGCGGGAACCGCTCCCGCTTCCGCCCTGCTTCCGTGGCAGTCGAAGCACAAAACGGAGGCTGATCAGCTTCCCGAACATTACAGCATCAAGGGCAACTTCACGAAGCTGGGATTCAACTATTCAGGAAACGCCTTCAAGAATTTCAGCGGCCGTGTCGACGGCGACGAGAAAGGCGGCAGCTTCAGCATTGATTCAAGGCAAACGCAATTTTCCCTTCCCAAGGTATTCGCCCTGCCCATCAGCCTGGACATGCTGACTGCGCAGGCAAAATGGCATCATGACGACAAGGGCCTTGCCGTGTCGTTCGACAACATCTCTTTCTCGAACGCCGATTTCACCGGCAACGCCTTCGGCACCTACAATGCTGCGAGCCGACTCGCAGACCTGACTGGAAAACTCTCAAGGGCCGAAGCCAATCATGTCTGGCGCTATCTTCCGCTCGTCGTGGCCCAGGATGCGCGTGACTGGGTCAGGAACGCGATCGTCGGCGGCAACTCGAACGACGTCAAATTCAGACTCAAGGGGGCGATCGATGACTTTCCCTTTACCAATGGGAAAGGAATTTTCCTGACATCCATCCATGCCAGAGATGCTACCTTGCGCTATGCGCCGGGATGGCCGGAGATGACTTCGGTTTCAGCCGACATTCTCTTCAAGGGTGCGATGATGGACATCACATCACATCAAGCCGACATCCTCGGCGCGAAACTCACTTCGGTCCGCGCACTTATCCCTGACCTTGATCACCCGCTGCTCGATATCGATGGCGAAGCCGTTGGGCCGACCGAAGCGTTCCTGAAATTCATCGAGCGCTCTCCGGTGACGCATTACATCAACGGATTCACCTCCGGCATGGATGCAGCAGGCAGCGGCGAGGTGAAGCTCAAGCTCGGCATTCCACTCGACAAGGTGGAAAACACGAAAGTCTCCGGCACCTATCAGTTCATGGGCAACAAGGTGACGACCTCCTTCATGCCGGACATCGCCAATCTCGACGGCACATTGAAATTTTCCGAATCTTCTCTGGATGCGAAAGCCATCAGCGCAACGATACTCGGTGGACCTGCCCTGATCAATGCCTCGACGGGAGAAAACGGCAGCATGAAGATCACTGCTGCGGGCAGGATCAATCCGGACCATATCGCCTCGGCCTTCGCCCGCCACTTCCATGGCAGTTCGGCCTGGCAAGGCATGATTTCCGTCGGCAAGAAGACTTCAATCCAGATCGCTTCAAGCTTGCAGGGCATCTCGTCGGACCTGCCTTATCCTTTCGGCAAGAAAGTCGCCGACTCGCTGCCTTTCAGACTCGAAAGGAAAACGCTCCAGGATGAAGACGTCCTGTCCGTCTCCCTTGGAAAAATCCTGACGGCCGAATTTTCAGGCGGCACCGAAGGGGGCTTCGCACGCATAGACCGCGGGACGATACAGCTCAACGATGATGCGCGCATAGCGCTTCCCGAAGCGCCAGGCATCTGGCTCGTCGGCTCTCTGAAATCCCTGGATGTGGACAGATGGCGCGACATTCTTGACGAGATGGGCAGCGGGCAGCCCCCCCTATCGCTCTCTGGCATCGACCTCGACATCGACTCGCTTGTCTTTCTCGGCAAGCAATTCGGCCAACTGTACATCTCAGCGAAACAGACAGGGGGAAACTGGCAGGCCAATCTTTCCGGAAACGATATCGAAGGCAGCGCAACCTGGATTCCGGTAGGCAAGGGAAGGCTGGTTGCGAAACTCAGGAAGCTGATCATTCCATACGAAAAGGAAGCCGTCGAGCCCAAGGCTGCTTTGGCGAAAGCATCGAATCGCAACCTTCCCGCACTCGACGTCACGGCCGACAGTTTCGTCATGAAAAACAAGCATGCCGGCCGACTGGAACTCGTCGCAGTCCAGCAGGGCAATGACTGGAAGATCCAGAAACTGCGCATCAGCAACTCCGACAGCGTGCTCACTGCCGACGGAATCTGGCAGGGATGGGCCATCCACCCCAGAACGAACATCAACGTCAAGCTCGATGTGTCGAGAATCGGGAAATTCCTGGTTCGCTTCGGCTATCCGGACAACATCATGCGCGGCAGAGGCAGCATGGAAGGAACGTTATCCTGGGCAGGCAGCCCGCAATCGATCAATTATGCTAGCCTGAACGGCAATATCGTCCTGAAGGCAAGACACGGACAATTCAACAAGATCGACCCCGGAATAGGCAAGTTTCTCGGCATCTTGAGCCTGCAGGCCCTGCCCAGGCGGATCACCCTGGATTTCAGGGACATCTTCAGCAAAGGCTTCGTGTTCGACGATATATCGAGCAGCCTGAACATATCTGACGGAATCGCACGCACGAATGACCTCAGGATCGTAGGGCCGGCAGCCGAAGTCGGCATGAAGGGCAGCATCGATCTTGACAAGGAAACTCAGGATCTGAATATCGTCGTGAGACCACAGATCGGCAGCAGCGTCTCCATCGCCAGCTCTCTGCTCGGCGGACCAGTAGTCGGCATTGCCACCTGGGTGGTGGGGAAGGTGCTGCAGGATCCGCTCGACCAACTCGCCTCCTACGAATACAATGTTACGGGAAGCTGGATCGATCCCATTGTAACGAAGGTCCATGAATGAAAAGAACCGCCGCATTCCTTCTCTTGATGACGATGAGCAGCGCACTCCATGCAGCCTGCGTGATACCGCCGTCGTTGTGGGACTGGCCAAGATCAGGGAAGAGGCTGCTCTCCCTCAAGGAGATCAAGCCCTGTATCGACACCTATCTTGCCGATTCCCGATCGGACATCATCATCCATCACGGGAAAGATGTCGACAGCGCGCTTCACGCAGATGAGTTGCGCGCCTGGCTGATTTCGCTCGCGATCTCTCCAGCCAGAATCCAGGATGCCACCGATCTTTCATCCGGCCTGTCGATCGAAAACCTAAAGCATTGAGCCCATCATGATCCTCATACTGAATCAAGACACGAAAGAGGACAGTCCTGAATTCAGGCAGCTGACCGCGCATCTGGCCAACCTGTCCGGCATCACCACCCGCATCCACACCGAAAAAGGCGCGGAACAGGTTCTGACCGAGATCTATCTGATCGGCAATACCCAGACGCTCGACCTGGATGACATGAAAAACCTGCCGTGCGTGGAAAGCGCTGTCAGGGTTTCCGAAGAATACCGGGTACTTGGCAGGCACAAGGATGACCACAGGCCCAGCCATTTCGAATACAACGGCGTGCGCTTCGGGCAGGACAATCTGAACGTGTTCGCCGGATTGTGCGCCGTGGATAACCCGATGCATGTCGAATTGATGATGAAGGCCTTGCGGGAAAACGGCCAGGTATGCACCAGAATGGGTGCATACAAACCCAGGACGAGCCCGTATTCCTTCCAGGGGCACGGCAGCACGTGCCTGCCCTACGTCTTCGAGCTTGCAGGAAAATACGGCATCAAAGTGATTGCAATGGAAATCACGCATGAATCGCACATGGCAGAAATCGTGGACGCGCTGGAGGAAGCGGGGAACCCGACCGGCGTGATGCTCCAGATCGGCACCCGCAACACACAGAATTTCGAATTGCTGAAGATCGTCGGCCGCCAGAGCCGTTTCCCCGTGCTGCTTAAGCGCGGTTTCGGCATCACTCTGGACGAATCGCTCAATGCCGCCGAATATCTCGCCTCAGAAGGCAACCGCAAGGTAATTTTCGGGCTCAGGGGAATGAAAACCAACATGGGCGATCCGCACCGGAATTTCGTCGATTTTTCCCACGTGCCTGTGGTGAGAAGATTGACGCGCATGCCGGTCTGCATCGACCCCTCCCATTCGGTGGGTTCGCGCGCCAGCGGGCCGGAAGGCATACTGGACGTGATGCACGTCACGGCTCAAGGCGTGGTTGCGGGCGCAAACGTGATACTTGTCGACTTCCATCCCGCCC
>JAJZPK010000152.1 GCA_021811205.1 Pseudomonadota bacterium | reverse complement strand
AGTTGCCGAACGACTCGATTTACCGCCGCGAATTGCTGGAGCGGCTGAAGATCCCGTTTGCAGTCGAGTCCCCGGATATCGACGAGACGCCATTTGACGGAGAGAAGCCAGAGGATACCGCATTGCGTCTTGCCGAACAAAAGGCGAAGAAGGTGGCGCTGCGCCACCCCGATGCGCTCGTCATCGGCTGCGATCAGGTCGCGGTCCTGGACGGCATGCAGATCGGCAAGCCCTACACTTTCGAAAATGCCTTTGCCCAGCTGAAAACCATGCGTGGCAGAAAGGTGATCTTTCACAGCGCACTTTGTCTCTACAATGGGAAAACAGGACGCATGCAGTCGACTATCGTTCCCTATGCCGTCACATTCAGGAATTATTCCGATGAAAGAATCAGGAACTATCTCGAAAAGGAAGCGCCCTATCATTGCGCGGGCAGCGCAAAATCCGAAGGACTGGGAATCGTCATGATCGCTTCCATGGAAGGAGACGATCCCAATGCGCTGATCGGTTTGCCGCTCATCGCGCTTGTGACCATGATCGAGAACGAGGGAATCGAAATCGTCTGAAGGAGACTCAATGGGGCACCCGCTAATTTCAGCGGGGACATCGAGCTTTCGAACAGGATCGTCATGGCGCCCCTGACGCGCTGCAGGAGCCGACCCTCTGACCGATTCCCCTGTCGAGCGCAACGCAAAGCGCAGCGCGCATCACACAATTCAAAAACGATTTCACCGAATATTCCAAGGCTGCTCATGATGATTCTCCTTTCGTGGTGAGGCCAGTCATGGCGCCGCAATGTCCGTGACAAACATAGTACATTGATTCAATTTGATATTTTTTCTGATTCACGGATCTTCCGTTTCATCAACGTGCATTGACGACCTCTTGTGGTGCGCGGCTCTGCCTCGAAATGGGTTGGCCCAAGCCAGCCGATCTTAAAATTTGGATGTGAGGCAAGTCACAGAACCCATACTTCATGGAGTTATTTTATTCGAAAATAGCTTTATTCTATTGACATGAAACAACGCTCCCGAGACACTATGCTCATCCAATGAATCATTCTGGAAAATTGATGAAGAAAATCTTCAATCCTCCGAACTGTCTGATTCTGGCGGCGTTCCTGATGCATGCAGGAAGCGTTCTGGCTGAGGATGGCAGGACATTTTCGGTTGAGGGCTTCGGCACGTTCGGCCTCGTTCATTCGACGCAGCATAATGCCGACTACACCACGGAGCCCTGGTACAATCCGCACGGCGCAGGCTACAGCCAGAACTGGAGCCCGGATGTCGACAGCCGTTTCGGCCTGCAGCTCGATGCCCAGTTCAATCCCAAACTCTCGGCCGTTCTCCAGGTCGTCTCCGAACTGCGCTACGACAACACCTATACCCCATCGGTAGAATGGGCGAACGTCAAATACGCCTTCACGCCGGATTCGAGCGTGCGCGCTGGCAGGATCGTGATGGCGACTTTCCTGGATTCGGACTTCAGAAAAATCGGCTATGCCTATCCCTGGCTGCGCCCGCCGCTCGAGGTCTACAACATGATGCCGGTCGACTACAACGACGGCATGGATGCGACCTTCCGTTTCCATTTCGGCGAAGCGACCAATACCGTGACCGGCTTCTACGGTTCGGACAATCTGAAAAGTCCCCCCAGCACCTATTATCCAACTGCGGCGAACAATGCAGCGAGGGGAAGCTGGGGAATTTTCGACACCTTCGAATCGGGGCCCGCCACCTTCAGGCTGTCCTACGAGCAGACCACATTGACGCTGGACGGCGTCAACAGCTTTTTCGATCAGTTCAGGAATTTCGGCCAACAGGGGCTGGCCATCTACAACCAGTACAATGCCTACAAGGTGCCCACGATTTTCTGGGGAGCAAGCGCAAAATACGATACGGGCAAATGGTTCGTGATGAGCGAAGCCGGAAAATCCAGCCTGATGCCGTCCTTCATGGGCAGGCAGTTCGCCTGGTATGCGAGCGGCGGATACCGGATCAAGGCATTCACGCCCTATGCCATCTATGCCAAATCGAAAAAACTCAGCGCAACTGCGGATCCTGGACTGAATCTGGCTGCGGTTCCCCCTTTCATGCAGGGGTATGCGGCGGGACTCAATGCTGGGCTCAACAATTTCCTTGCCCCGACTACCAGTTCGACGGTATCGCTTGGCGTGCGCTGGGACTTCATGAAAAATGTCGATCTCAAGCTGCAATTCGATCATACCCGGCTGGATTCGGGCTCTGCCGGGCTGCTGATCAATCTGCAGCCGGGCTTTACCCGCGGCGGCGGGTACAACCTGTTCAGCGCAGCCGTGGACTGGGTGTTCTGATGAGGAAGAACGCTTACCTGGGACTCATACTGGCGAGCATCATGCTAAGCTTGAATTGCAGTGCGGCCGAGGCGGATGTGGTTGCAGTGGTTTCGGCGAAAAATCCGGCATGCATGCTGAGCAGACAACAAGTGACGGATATTTTCCTCGGCAAGACAGCGCGCCTGCCGAACGGTGCAATTGCCGTGCCGATCGACCAGCCTGATGGATCAGCAGAACGTAACGAGTTCTACTCCAGATTTGCAGACAAATCCGAAGCGCAAATCCGGGCATACTGGGCAAGCTTAGTGTTCACGGGAAGGGGGCGCCCGCCCCAGGAAGCTCAGGACGATGCCGACATGAAGGTTCTGCTCGTCAATGACCCCAATGCCATCGGCTACATCGAACGGGACAAGGTGGATGACCGCGTCAAGATCTGCTCCAAACCAAAGTAAAGGCGAGAAGCTCCGAGGAAAACTCGGCCAGTTTTCCGCGCCTTACCTCTTTTTCCCTCTTTTCGCGCTGTTTCTCATCGGTGTGATCTGGGGAACATTCCGGTATATCGTTCAATCGGATCGCGCACGTGCCATCAATTCCGCCCTGCTGCACACCGAAGAAATGACCGCAACATACGAGGCTCAGGTTCTGCGTTCCCTCATTGAAATCGATCATGAGCTGAAATTGGTCTCCTACTTGTACGAAGCCCGAAGGAATCCAGGCGTGCTACACACGCTGCAGAAGCAGAATCTGCTTTTGCCGGGACTGATTTTTTCGGTGAGCATCTCTGACAGAAACGGCAATATCCTGGCGAGCTACGGAAAGCGGCAAGCCAGAAATATCGCAGACCAGCCCTATTTCATCGATACGCGCACAAGCAAAGAATTATGGATAGGGCGTTCGGAAGGCGAAGAAGATGAGATGTATTTCAGCCGACGCCTGAAAACGAAGGATGGGACGTTCGACGGGATTGTCGTGGTTTCAGTCCCCTGCACCTATTTTGTCAGCGCCTACGGACAGTTGAATCTTGGGAGGGATGGCATTATAGGACTGCTCGGCAAAGACGGCGTTTTCTTTTCCGAGCGCATCGGCAACATGACATCGGTTGGGCGCAAACAATCCATGTCAGCGTTAAATGAAAATGGCAAAGTTTCGCTTGTTTCCTGGTCTGGCATGCCTCGCTTCACCGGCATTCGCAAGCTTTACGGCTTTCCGCTGATCGCGATCGTGGGGCTTTCCAAAAACGAGCAGCTTGCGGAATTTCATCGCAAGGAAAACCGCTTCTTCTGGATGGCAAGTGGCCGAACCATTGGCATGCTCCTGATCGCGGCACTTTTGACGCGCATCAGCTGGCAGTTGGAAGTCACGCGCAAGCGTGCCGAGCAGAATCTCCGCATCGCGGCCGCCGCATTCGAATCCCAGGAAGCCATGATGATCACCGATGCCAACACGGTGATCCTTCAGGTCAATTCTGCTTTCACTGCAAGCACGGGGTATGAATCTGAAGAAGTCGTCGGGAAG
Organism: Pseudomonadota bacterium; assembly: GCA_021811205.1. Next base: position 2,155 of record JAJZPK010000152.1, on the reverse strand, counting down.
ACGCCGCGCATTCTCAAGTCAGGCTACCATGATGCAGATTTCTATCGCGCCATGTGGGAAGACATCCGCACCAAGGGTTCATGGCAGGGAGAGATATGGGACAAGCGCAAGGACGGCACGATTTTCCCCAAATGGACAACCATTTCGGTGGTCAGGGACGAGTACGGAGCCGTTAGCCATTATGTCAGCTCGCACTACGATATCACCGAGAGAAAGCAGTCCGAACAAAAGATCAAGCACCTTGCCTACTTCGACCAGCTCACCGGATTGCCCAACCGGACTCTGCTGCTCGATCGGCTTAACGAGATCATGGCTGAAATGCAGGATGGCAGCTATGGCGCGCTGCTGTTCATCGATCTGGACAACTTCAAAACCCTCAACGACACGCTCGGCCACCACATGGGTGATCTTCTTTTGAAGCAGGTGGCGCAGCGGCTGGCAGCTTGCGTTCGGGCAGGAGATTTCCTGGCGCGCATGGAATCCGGGCCGGAGGTGAAGCCGTCACGCATGGGTGACTTGGTCGCAAGACTGGGCGGCGACGAATTCGTGCTGGTTTTGTCCGGCTTGAGCGGCGACAAGATCGAGGCGGCCGCCCAGACTGACGCCATAGGCAAGAAGATTCTTGCCTTATTGAACAAGCCCTACCAATTGAAGGATGTCGAATACCACAGCACGCCCAGCATCGGCGCAACGCTCTTTCTGGGGCAGCAGAGTGCGATCGAGGATCTGATGAAGCAGGCGGATCTGGCCATGTACCGCTCCAAGGCTTCCGGAAGAAATTCAATCTGCTTCTTCAACCCATCCATGGGCTCAGCCTTGATCCAGCGCACAACGCTGGAAGATGATTTGCGGCGCGCTGTTGAAGATAGGCAGCTCCAGCTTTATTACCAGGCGCAGATTACAAGAGATGGGCATATCATCGGTGCCGAAGCCTTGCTTCGCTGGCAGCATCCGGTGCGCGGCCTGGTGATGCCTGCCCAATTCATTCCACTTGCAGAAGAAAGCAAGCTGATCCTTTCCCTGGGAAATTGGGTACTGGAAACGGCATGCTTGCAGCTTGCAGCATGGTCGAAACATTCCGAAATGGCGCAGCTGTCGCTATCTGTCAACGTCAGCGCTCAGCAGTTTCACCAGCATGATTTCGTCGACCAGGTAAAAACCGTCCTCGAAAAAACAGGAGCAGATCCCCATCTTCTGCAACTCGAATTGACCGAAAGTTTGCTGCTCGCCAACGTGGAAGGCGTCATCAAAAAAATGACCGCGCTGAAGGCGATCGGGATCGGGTTCTCGCTTGACGATTTCGGCACGGGCTACTCTTCTCTTGCCTATCTGAAACGTCTGCCGCTCGACCATCTGAAAATCGATCGTTCATTCGTGCGCGACGTGCTGATCAATCCGAACGATGCAGCCATCGCCAACACCATCATTGCACTGGCGAAAACACTGGGCCTCGACGTGATTGCGGAAGGGGTCGAATCCGAATCGCAGCGTATTTTCCTCGAACAAGCCGGCTGCAGCATCTATCAAGGCTATTTCTTCTGCCTGCCCATTCCGCTTGAAGAATTCGAGGCTTTCGCCATGAAATCATTTTCCGACACCCGTCCCGTGGATCTTGCCGAAAGGCGCTGAATTCGCTACTGAAAAAACGATACGCTCATTTTATCTTCATATTGTTTATTGCCATTTGATAGAATACCGGGTGGTCAAATTCGGGACGAAAAATGGGATACGAACTGAATCGCGATTCGAGCGGCGAAATTCTCAGGCTTGCCATCCAGAAAATGGCGGCGCACCCCGCTTCGTTCACGCCCTGGTCCTATGCCGTATGGTTCGAGCATCTCACTGGCATCAATCCTGCATTGTCCGAGGCGATCAAGCGTTACCTGAATTCCGGTGAGAAGCTCGGCGACAATGTCATCGAGGAACTCTATTCGGAATATGTTTCGGAATGCAATCTGGATATTCACAAACTGCTCAGGCAGGACATCCATGACATGCTCAACCGACTCGCCGGATTTGCCATGGAAACGGACAGACAAGCGGAAGGTTATGGGGACAATCTGCAATCTTTCGGAAACAAGCTCAAACAGAATCTCGACATGTCTTCACTGGATGGCCTGATCGGGGAAATGCTCACCGATACGGAAAGCATGCG
>JAJZPK010000151.1 GCA_021811205.1 Pseudomonadota bacterium | reverse complement strand
GACGGTGCCTGCCTGCACAATAATGGTTCAGGCCTTTATTTCGAAACTGCTGGCATAGCTTTCCGGATCCCTGCCGTCCCAGAATTTGCCGTCCATCAGCCTGGAAGAGCGCATGAAATCATCCGGCACGGGAACCTTCGCGCCTGCCGCGGCTTCGCCGTAAAGCGCTATTCTGTTGATTTTTTTCGCAACGCCAAGATAATCAGGATCTTCCCTCAACAGACCCCAGCGTCTCAACTGGGTCATGAACCACATGCCATCCGAGAGATAAGGGAAGTTGACCTCCCCATCCCTGTAAAATTTCATGTGATCCGGATCCTTCCATGTTTTTCCCAGGCCGTCCTGGTATTCGCCCAGCATGCGCTTTTCCAGGATCTCGACGGGGGCGTCGACATAATTCTTTCCGGCAATGATCCGGGCCACTGTCGGTCTGTTTTCCGGCTCGTCGATATACCTCGATGCCTCGAGTATGGCCATGATCATGGCGCGCGCCGTGTTCGGATGGCTGTCCACGAATTCCCGAGTGGCGCCCAGCACTTTTTCCGGGTGATCCTTCCAGATCTGCTGGGAAGAGGCGGCGGCAAAACCTATCCCTTCACGGATGGCGATCGGTCCCCAGGGCTCGCCGGCGCAGAATCCGTCCATGCTTCCCGACTGCATGCTCGAAACCATCCTCGGCGGGGGAACGGTGATGGTGTTCACATCCCCGAGCGGATCGATGCCATGCGCTGCCATCCAGTAATACAGCCACATCGCATGCGTTCCTGTGGGGAAGGTCTGGGCGAAGACGAGATTGCGCTTTTCCATCGACACCAGTCGCTGCAGCTCGTTTCCGCTTCTCACGCCCTTTTCCCTGAGCCGGCTCGATAACAGGATATCCTGGCCATTGTTGTTGAGGGTCATGAGTACGGCCATGTCCGTTTTCTCCCCGCCCACGCCGAGATGAATGCCGTAAACCAGGCTGTACAGCACATGGGAGGCCTGCAGTTCGCCGTTTACCAGCTTGTCGCGCACGGTAGCCCAGGAGGCCTCCTTTTTAGGGATGATCCTGATGCCGTACTTCCTGTCGAAACCCATTTCCGAGGCGATGACCACGGAAGCGCAGTCGGTCAAGGGGAGGAAGCCTATTTTCACTTCCTCCATTTCAGGCGCATCCGAACCCGCGGCATAGGCTGAATTGCGCACCCCGGGAGGAATCATTCCAAGCAGCGCCGTCCCGCCAAGCAATGCCGCACCCTGCCTGAAGAAATCACGCCGTCCGGAATCGGCTTCTCCGCTCATCTTCACCTCCTGAATTCATCGACATCCCTGCCTGAAGCAATAATCGTTCCCGTCAATAGTGATACAAAAGGGTGAGCCACATCTTCCTGGTGTTCACGTTCGGCGCTATAGTGCCGGGAAAAAAGGCTCCCGCGCCGTCCTTGGCGGTGTAGTCCGCATAGATCAGGCTTCCCGAGAGATGTTTGGTGAAGGCATGGGAGGCCGAAAGATTCCATTCTGATCCGTAATGCGTCGAGTCGAAGTCGGCCCTGTAATCGTGAACCATGGCCACGATGTCGAGCGGCCCGGCTTTTCCACCCAGGGTTGCGAATGTATCCCTCAATCCCTTTCCAGGCGTGACGAGAAACATGTCCGCCCAGCCGTTGAAAATATGCTTCGTGGCGAGAGGAGTCTGCAATCCGTAGGTGCCGGTCGAATTGGCGCCCAGCGTTTCATAGTCCAGGCGCGCGTAGAGCTTTTCATAGGCTGCGCCTGCCCCGATCAGCTCGTATTTGGCATCTATTCCCGCGTGCCCCCCGCCGTAACCTCTCTGTTTCGCGTATTCTGCGGTATAGAGAAGCCTGATCCTGTCGCCCATCGAGCCGTCGAGGCGCAGCCCGGGGGTTGCGCTGGAAATGTTCGAAGGCGCTCCTTGCGGAAAGCTTTCGTCCCGGTAGAAATAGTCATATGCCGTTACAGTCGTTTGTTTCACGGGGATGAATGATGCGTGAAAGAGGTCTGCCTTCACATGCTGGAGGTTGTATCCGACAGGGGTCTCGAAATTGGCGTAGCTTCCCTTGACTCGGCCGATGTGCGAGGCGAAGAATCTGAAATTCTTCAGGCTGCTGTTTTCGATGCTGAAGGCGTCGAAGGTCTGCATGTTCTGGCGGAAGTCGACATTGCCTATCCATCTGGAATTGTCCAGGATGATGATCTGCCTGCCCAGTTTCAAACCGGTTTGAGGGATTCCGTCATAGCTCAGGAATGCCTGGTTGACGTCGCTCACCGCAGGATCGGCCACGACCGGGTAGGCAGTATGACCATTCAGGGTATTGTTGAAATGCTCTGCGCCAAGGTAGCTCACGTTGATGAACTGGATCGTTGCCCCGAATCCCCCTTCTGGCTTCAGGCTGTAACCCAGCAGCGTGCGCATGGTATAGGCATTGGCATTGTCCGGCTTGCCATTTTGCTGCACGAATTCGTAGCGCGGACGCAGCTGCAGATCCACCTTGCCGGCTTCGATCATGTCGGACAATGAATCGGCGCTCGCCTGGCACGATGCGAGAAGAAAGAGTCCTGGCCAAATTTTTTTCATTTATGATTCTCCTGAAGAACTTGCAAAAAAAAGGCGCCATCAGGATGATTTCATCCAGATGGCGCCTTTGCCGTTGGGACTTCGGTCCCGGAGCGCTTCCCCCCCTTTGGAGAAGCGCCCCTGAATTCAAGTGAAAAGATTGGCCATATCGATCAATTGCGCTGCCACTTCGACAAGCTTCACATTCTTGTCCATAGCCGCTTTACGCAAAATCCTGTAAGCCTCTTCCTCGCTGCAATTTTTCTTCTGCATCAAAATGCCTTTTGCACGCTCGACGACCTTCCGGTCCGCCAGCTTGCCCTGCATTGACTCGATCTCGCTCATCAGCGCCTGGTGCGCTTCGAAGCGAGCGACTGCGACATCGACCAGGGCCCTGATGCGATCGCCTTTCAATCCGTCGACGACATAAGCCGATACGCCCGACCTGATCGCTTCCCGTATCTTCTCCCTGTCGCCGTCATGCGTGAACATCACGATGGGGCGGGGCGCATCCCGGCTCAGCAAACAGATATCTTCCAGGCTGTCCCGGCTGGGCGAATCCGTTCCGACGATGATGACGTCGGGACAAGCTTTCTTCACCGCCTCGTGAAGATTTTGCGTGCCCGAATCTTCGGATACGATTTCATAGCCGTTCTCGAGCAGCACGCCGTTCAAGAGGGCGCGTCTTTCCTCGTCCTCGTCGATCAGCATTACTCGCAACATGGCTCGCCTCGAAAGTTCTCATCGAGGATCTAGCAATGTTCATGCCATATGTGGCCTGCAACACAACCAGCCGATTTGCGCCGCTTTTCCGGCTTTGCCGGAAGAATCTTCCGCACCAAATCGGTGTGAGCGGTATATCTGCAGCACCCAATCAGTGCGGCAGGTTCTATTCATACTTCATGTGGAAATGGGCGTGACGCACAACCATGAAGATGGTCGGTCAGCCGATCAGCGCCACGGTCTTGATCTGGACCCAGACGGGCCGCCCGGGGAAAAGGTCGAGGGCAGCGGCGGAACGTTTTGTGAGGCGCGAGACGATGGGGGTGCCGCCCACATCCACCCTTGCCAGGGACTGGGCAGGGTGGGCGTCGTCTGCGATTTCAGCAATCGTCCCCTGCATCAGGTTGAGTATGCTGGTGTGTTCCGTATGCGTAGCCGAGAGACTCACGTCGCGGGCGAGGATGCGCACGCGGACAGAATTGCCGAGGGGCATGCCGTTATCCCGCACCCAAAGTTCGCCGCCTGCGAAATCGGCCCGGACCAGGTGCCATGCCTCGTCGCGCGCGCCGATCACGGCGTCGATCACTACCCCTGCGTCTTCCCCCAGGCGAATGGGCAGATCGAGCCTTGCCAATGTCTCGGCGAGGGGGCCATCGGCGACTACTCGGCCCTTTTCCATGACGACCAGGTGGTCCGCGAGCCTCGCCACTTCGTCGGGAGAATGGCTGACATAGAGGATGGGAATGGAGAGCTCTTCGTGCAGCCGTTCGAGGTAGGGCAATATTTCCTGCTTGCGGGCCAAGTCGAGGGCTGCGAGCGGCTCGTCCATGAGCAGTATTCCGGGATTGACGAGAAGCGCGCGGGCGATCGCTACCCGCTGGCGCTCGCCGCCGGAAAGATTTTCAGGTCGACGCTCCAGGAGATGATTGATTCCCAGCAGGTCCAGGGCGTTGTCGAGATCGATCCGGCGGATTCCGGTACGGCGCATCCCATATTCCAGGTTGCGCCTGATGTCGAGATGGGGAAAAAGGTTCGCTTCCTGGAAAACATAGCCCAGCCGCCGTTTGTGGGTAGGCAGAAAATAGTCGCCGTCCTGCCAGATCTCGCCCGTTACATAAAGGTAGCCGCCGGGCGCTCGCTCCAAGCCCGCCAGGCAGCGCAGCAGCGTAGTCTTGCCGGAACCCGAAGGGCCGAAAAGCGCGGTGATGCCCCGTCCGGGCAGGGAAAGGTCGACATCCAGAGTAAATTCATTCCGCTCAAGCTTGAGCCGGGCATCGACAGGCTTCATGGCTCGGCGGCCTTTTGGCGGGGTTTTAACGCATTTATGGCAACGAGAACCAGGAAGGAAAACGCCAGCATGCCGCCCGCGAGCCAGTGGGCTTCCGTGTATTCAAGCGCCTCGACATGGTTGTATATCTGCACCGAAATAACGCGGGTCTTGTCCGGGATGTTGCCGCCTATCATGAGCACCACGCCGAATTCTCCTACCGTATGGGCGAAGCTCAGGAAGGAAGAGGTGACGAAGCCGGGCTTTGCCAGAGGCACGGCGACGCTGAAGAAGGCGTCCATCGGAGATGCGCGCAGGGTGGCGGCCGCTTCCAGCGGCCGGTCTCCGATCGCCTCGAAGGCGTTCTGCAGGGGCTGGACGAAGAAGGGCAGGGAATAGAGGGTGGATGCGATCACGAGCCCCGGGAAGGTGAAAGGCAAAAGACCCAGCCCCAGCGATTGGGTTAGGTGGCCGAGAAAACCACTGGGGCCCATCAGGAGCAGCAGATAGAATCCCAGAACCGTGGGAGGCAGGACAATAGGCAGGGTGACTATCGCGCTCACCGACGACTTCAGCCGGGAGTGTGTTCGGGCAAGCCACCAGGCGATGGGAGTGCCCAGGATGAGGAGGAGCAAGGTGACGACCGTGGCGAGTTCCAGGGTCAGGCGTATCGCACCGAAATCTTCGGAAGTTGGCATGTTTACAGGTCGTAGCCGTAAGAGCGGATTATGGCGCCGGCTTTGGCGCCCCTGAGGTATTTCGCGAGGGCCAGGGCCGCAGGGTTATTCCTGCCGCGGGACAGTATCGCCGCATTCTGGCGAATCGGCGTATAAAGCTTATCAGGCACGACCCATGCCGAGCCCGATTCCAGTTTGCCGGCTTTCGTCACCTGGGAAAGCGCAACGAAGCCCAGCTCTGCATTTCTCGTGGCGACGAACTGGAAAGTCTGGCCGATATTTTCCCCTTCCACGATCTTCGATTGCAGTTTGTCGGCGAGATTCATTTTGGTCAGGGTTTCCATTGCAGCGGCCCCGTAGGGCGCAAGCCTGGGATTGGCTATTGCCAGATGTCCGAAGCCAGCCTTCTCGAGTACGGCACCCCTGGCGTCAACGAGACCGGGGCTCGGGCTCCACAGCACCAACTTGCCTATGGCGTAAGTGAAGCGGCTGCCTGCCATCGCAGCCCCGTCCTTTTCCAGCCTCATTGGCGTCTCCTCGTCTGCGGCAAGAAGCACGTCGAAAGGAGCGCCGCTTCTGATCTGGGCGTAGAACTGGCCGGTGGCGCCGAAGGAAAGCACTGCCTTGTTCCCCGTGTCCTTCTCGAATTCGGCGGCGATTTTTTTCATGGGCTCCGTGAAGTTGGCGGCAACCGCGACCTTCACTTCGCCCGCATGTGCTCCCGTTCCCACCAGCATGAAGAGGGCAATCAGCAGTCGTTTCATCGTCGTTCCTTTCAGGTTTCCACGGCCAGGATGATATGGGATGACTTGATGTGTGCGCAGGCGGATGCGCCCACCTTCAGA
>JAJZPK010000150.1 GCA_021811205.1 Pseudomonadota bacterium | reverse complement strand
CGACTTCCTTGCAGCAAGGAAGTCGTCAGGCATGCCCTGGCCGGCATGAGGGAAGTGTCCGACATCGTTAGATCCGCCTCCGAATCAATTCAGAAACTGGGAGAGCAATCGAAGGAGATCGGAAAAATAGTCGGCGTAATCAAGGAAATTGCAGAACAAACCAATCTGCTTGCGCTCAACGCCGCAATCGAAGCTGCCAGGGCGGGCGAACAGGGCCGGGGATTTGCCGTGGTGGCGGACGAAGTGAGAAAGCTCGCCGAAAGAACCACATTGGCCACGGCGGAAATCGGTAAAATGATCGAATCCACCCAGGGGAGCACGCGCCTTGCCGTCGAGATCATGGAAAACGGTCGAATCGAGGCCGAAAAAGGGGAAGCGCTGTCCCACGAAGTGGAATCATCGCTCGACAGCATCGTGCGCGACATCGGAACGGTCCAATCGCTCGTGACAGAAATCGCGTCATCTGCCGAGCAGCAGGCGAAAAATGCCGGCGAAATCGCCGAACGACTGGATAGCTTGAGACACTAGGATCTGCATGAAATTGAAATCGAATCTCTGTTTGATGTTTGCATGCCTCTTTTCGATCGGCGCGGAAGCCGCCGATGCGCCGGAATCAATCGACCTCCCGCCGGCCATACGCGCCCAGTTCTTCGCGAACATGCGCGACCATCTGCTGGCCATACATGAAATCCAGGCTGCGCTCGGCTCTAGGCACTTCGAGGACGCTGCCGACATTGCGAGCAGCAGGCTCGGCCTGAAGGCCCCCTCTTCCGCTGCATGCCGCATGAAAAAAACGGGCATGATGCACCCGCCCGACAACAGCACTCTTTCGAAATTCATGCCCAAGTCCATGCACAAGATAGGGTACAAAATGCACACCGCCGCGGACAATTTCGCCGCCGTTGCAAGGAGCAATGCGGGCGATTACAGCAAGGCGATCGGCGCGCTTTCCCTTGTGACAGAAGAGTGCACCGCATGTCATGCGAATTTCAGGATTTCGAACAGATAGCGTTATGTAGCATTTGTTACATCGCCTGTTCACAAAAAATACAAACCATTAAAATTCAATATATTGCAAATTGGCACTGAATTTGCTTGACCGTTATTAGGTTATTTTAACTACCGGTATATAGTATAGTTTATAACGAAAGGAAAACATGATGACACGCTACAAGAAACTGGTTCTAGCCATGCTGATTGCCCCCTCTGCCGCTCATGCCTCAGCCGTCGATGCGCTGCTGCAGGGAGGGAAGGTTTCGGGCGATCTTCGCGTCTACGACTTCAGCAGAAATTACGCAGGAAACACTCTGACAAACCTGCATTCGGCTTCCGTGGGCGGAAAAATGAAAGCCGTGACCGGAAGCCTGAACGGGTTCAGTGCAGGAGCCGCTGTCTATTTCGCACACGACATCGGCTTCAACAACTACAGTCAGAACAACAAGTACCTCAACCCGCTCCTGATGGGCACGAGCCGGGGACTTGACGTGATCGGCGAAGCCTATCTCCAGTACAAGAAGCCCTGGCTGCTGGCCAGGGCCGGGAATCAGGTCATAGACAATCCCTGGGTCAACCCGAGCGACGGGTTCATGATGCCCAACCTCTATCAGGGCGTCACCTTTGCCGTATCTCCTGCAAAAGGATTGGAGCTGCATGCAGACAGAATCCTGCGTTTCAAGAACCGCACGGTATCGAGTTTTCAGGCATCGAACCTGTTCGAGCTTCCTTATGACAATCCGAGATACAACGGCAGCAACAACGGCACCAGTGAAATCGGCGCCACTTACAAGAAAGGCGGCATCAGCGGGGAGGCATGGCTTTACGATTTTTACGATTTCGCAAAAATGACCTATATCGAAGGCGGCTACAAGCTCCCGAAACAAAGCTATGCGCCTTTCGCCCATCTCCAGTACATGAAGGAAACAGGAAGCGGAGCGCAGTTTCTCGGTTCGGTTGATTCCACAGTTTATGGCGCAAAAATCGGGACCACGGTGCCCTCCGGAGAAGTTTATTTCGCCTATGACAAGGTTCCTTACAACAAGGTAGCCGGGATATCCAACGGGAATCTGCTCTCTCCCTATACCCAGGTCTACAATACAGACCCGCTCTATACCACCGTGATGAACTACGGCCTGGTCTCGGCAAGAGCGGCCGGGCACGCCTGGCTGCTGGGCATGAAGCTGAAGCCGCTCGGCGATCGGCTGGATATTTTTCCCACGCTTTCCCGCTACAATACCGCGCCCTTCGTTTCCAACGTCAATGCCTTCATGCTGGACATCGCCTACCATCTGAACGGCAAGCTCAAAGGTCTGACGTTGCGCAACCGCCTTGGCATCGAGCACGGCATGCCTGCCTGGGGCAATACCTATGTGGACGAGCGCGTCATGCTGCAGTACGCATTCTGACCATGTTCTGGGGAACCTGTCTTCCCGAGGGATTTCTGCACCGGGTACATATCCCGGTGCAATTCGAGATTCACGAAGATGAATCGCTCGGAGCGCGCAAAATTCTCGGCTACGACCGCGCGGGAATAAGGTGTTTCTACTTTCACGAATTCGTGCTGACCGAAGAGCGCTTCGACGAAGACGAATGCATATTCGAGGCATTGTCTTACCGCGAAGTGATTTTCGGATGGAAAACGCTAGAAGAACAATGGCTTAAGCTCAAGGCAAGCGCCGAATACGCATGGGGACGCAAAAGACGCATTTCGATAAAACTCATCCAGCAGGTCTATGAGCGCGATCTCGATCGATAGGGTTCCGGACTGATTCAGGAAGAGCAGCTTCATCAGAACTTCGATCAGCTGCACCACCGTCATTTCACGACGAGACGGATATCGATGCCCCCCCTGACCAGCCACCCCAGCGTGACCGCGCGAAATGCCGCTTCGTCGGCTTCTTCCCAGATCATGCAAAACAGCGCTTCCTCGCGGGTGAGCAGCTCGTCCCGTTCCATCTTCGCATATGCGGCAGCGCATCCTTCCGGATCGGCATCGTGCGCAGCAAACACTTTCGATGCCGCAGCGACTCCGGAAGCGATATCCTCTTTTGAAGCGAGAGGCACGTGTTCTCCCTCGATCTCGATCGTACAGACTTGCATCATCTCATCCCTCATGCGTGAAAATCACTCAAATGCGAAAAGCTTGGGATGGCTCTGGCGGTAGACCCTGAGCCACATCAGCGTGGCAGGCACAAGAGAGCGCACTGCGAACCAGAGCGCATGCTTGCCCGATTCTCCCGGGGCTTCCAGAAGCCGCCAAACGCCTTCCCAACCTTCCCAGTCCAGTTCAGCAAAGTCCGTGCGCAACCCGGCGGAAAGTCTCTGTAGTATCCCTGCCATCGTCGCGACCTGGCGCCCCACCTCCTGTCGCGTCAGCCTGGTGGCAAAGAATTCGATCTCATCGAGGCCTTCCGTCAGGGTCAACACGTTGACGCCCGCTTCGTCGATGATGGAAAGCATCGCCGCATCCAGCATCCATCGCTCCGGAATAATTGTCTATTCCATTCACAAGCAAGCAACGTGCCAAATGAAAATCAATGAGTTACATGATCTATTGTCGAGAATTCGACATCAAACCAGTGCAAGAATCACACTGGATGCGGTGAAAAGCGCACAAGCTGAAACCCCTTCGGACAGCTCAAGCTTCTTGACGGTCTCGTGCGTGACGACCGAAGTCACCGTCTTTTCATTGTCCAGAGCAAGAACGACTTCCGCGTTCACTTCTCCTTCATGGATCCTCGCGACTGTGCCGCACATCCTGTTTTCTGCGCTGTATTTTCCCGACATGTCCGTCGTCAGAAGAACGGATGGTGCCTTGATCAATGCGCGGATTTCTAGGCCAACCGCAAGATCCAGAGTTTCGGCGCTTTCGGTCGTCACCACGGACACGATTTCGTTCACATCGTCCAGCCTGATCTTGACTTCGACGTTCACGGAACCCTTGACAAGCTTCGTTATCCTGCCAAGGAACTGGTTCCTCGCGCTGGTGCGCAGAGAATCCTTTTTGAGAAAACCCTGCATCGCATCGAAATCCTCTATCCCTTCCATCAAGGCTTCCAGTATGCGCTGATATTCCCCTTCCCCCTGCCTGAACAGGCGCACTATCTTTCTGCCGTGATCGGTGAGTTGCGTGCCGCCGCCATGCTTTCCGCCGGCTGCGCGCAACACCAGAGGCTGGTCGGACTGGTTGTTCATCGCGTCGATCGTGTCCCATGCCCCCTTGTAGCTCATGCCGACCGCTTTGGCTGCGGAAGTGATCGAACCGTAGACTTCGACGGCTTCAAGGAGCTCGATGCGTTTTCCACCGAGAAAGGACATGCCGTCCTTTTCCAGCAGGATGCGGCCCTTCAGTTTTGACGGTTTGTCCATATCGACCTCAGAAAGAAAAAATTCGCTCGGGATGCAGCCGTATGCTCCCCACCAGCTCGGCGACCCTTTCGTCAACAGGATGCTCGACGATATCGAGCGGTCTTCCGGACTGTATCACGCTTCCGCGATCGTAGATGATCAGCCTGTCGGCCATCGACATCGCCTCCCCGAGATCGTGGGTGATGATGACCATCGGGATGGAAAGCCTTCTCTGCAGAGATTTCAGTTCGCTCCTGATCGCGCGCCTCACCGAAAGATCGATCGCAGAAAGCGGTTCGTCGAGCAGCAGTATCTTAGGCTTTCTCATGAGCGCGCGAGCGAGCGCAACGCGCTGCTTCTGCCCGCCGGAAAGCTCTTTCGGATAGCGCTCTTCGAGCCCTTGCAGATGAAACAGCTCGATCATATCGGCCAGTTCGTCATCCGCATGTTTGGGATCGTCATGGCCGTAAAGGATGTTCTGCTTCGCGCTCATGTGCGGAAAAAGCGCGTAATGCTGGAAAAGATAGCCGACGCACCTTTCCTGGGGAGGCATGTCGATTCCCTTTTCCGAATCGAAAAACACAGTCTCTCCCACGCGCACAATGCCTTCCTGCAAGGGTGAAAGGCCGGCCATCGCCTGGAAGGTCATCGATTTGCCTGCCCCGGAAGGGCCGAACAGCACCACGATTTCGCTCTCAGCCTCCCAGGCAATGTCCAGGGAAAAGCCTTCCAGAATCTTCCTGAAGCGAACGCTCACATGCTTCTTGCCCATTTTCCCGCCAGATAAATGACCGTCGCAGAAATTGCAGTCAGCACCAGGGCAAGCGTCTTCGCCAGCTCGTCATCCCCGGTCTGGAATGCGGAATAGATCGAAAGGGAAAGCGTGCTCGTTTTTCCCGGAATGTTGCCTGCAACCATGAGGGTCGCGCCGAATTCGCCCAACGCCCTCGCGAAAGCCAGGATAGTGCCGGCCATGATGCCACCTCTCGAGAGCGGCAGAATCACCCTGAAGAAGGTCTCCAGTTTGGATTTTCCCAGGCTGTAGCTGATCTTGATCAGATCCTCGTCGACCGACTCGAAGGCCGAGCGCGATACTCTCACCATCAGGGGGAGGGATACGACGAAGGCTGCAATCGCCGCCCCTTGCCAGGTAAAAATGAAGGACCAGCCAGTTGCTGCATAAAGCGGCGCGCCGATCAGCCCCCCCCTGCCCAGCAGGATGACGAGATAATAGCCCACAACCGTCGGAGGCAGCACCATCGGTATGGTGACCAGCGCATCGAGCAGATGCTTTCCCCTGAATTCAAAGCGCGCCAGCAGATAGGCCAGCGCGAGCCCGACCGCCAGGATCAGGCCGGTCGCCGAGAAAGAGACGAGCAGCGATATTTTCAACGCCGGCAGGATCTTTTCCATGAGATCACTTCATGATCATGACTTCGCTCGACTTGATGAGCGCAACCACCTTGTCCCCCACCTTGAGATCCATGTCTTTCGCGCTGTCCACCGTGATGACTGAAACGATCCTGCTGTCTCCCGACTGCAGCGTCACCTGGCAGGACACTTCGCCCATCTTGATTGCGATGATTTCTCCCGCAAGCTTGTTTTGACCGCTGATTTTCATGATTTCTTCCTTTGTGCTGATGAAATTATTTCCCGATGACCGAGAATCCGTACTTGCCGAACAAGCGCTTGCCGTCCGGCCCGGACAGGAAGGCAACGAAGGCCTTTGCGATTTCGCGATGCGTCGAGTCCTTCATGATGGCAGCAGGATAGACGATGGGGCTGTGCGAGCCTTTCGGCGCCTTTGCCACGATTTCGACCGCGCCCGGCAGGATTTCGGCATCGGTGACGAACACGATGCCCGCATCGACTTCCCCCCTTGCCACGTATTCAAGGACCTGCCTCACGTCCTCCCCATCAACCATCCTGGCTGATAGCGCATCCATGAGGCCGAGCTTCTGCAGCGTCTGGTGCGCA
>JAJZPK010000149.1 GCA_021811205.1 Pseudomonadota bacterium | reverse complement strand
GGCGGCGCGTCGCGAGCAGGCGAAGTTCGATGCCGGGATGGCGGGAATTGAAATCCTCCAGCCGCGGAATCAGCCATCTCGCAGCGAAGGCGGGAGGGGCGGAAACGACAAGCGCGCCGCCTTCCGTCCTGGCCTTCGTCACCGCCTTCTCCAGCTGATCGAAAGCTTCCGAGACGAGGGGCAGCATGTCTTCCCCTGCTTCGCTCAGAAGCAGAACCTTTCCCCTCCTGAAGAGGGGAATTCCGAGATGATCTTCCAGAAGCTTGATTTGCTGGCTGACTGCAGCCGGCGTGACGCACAGTTCTTCGGAGGCGCGAACGAAGGAAAGGTGCCGCGCCGCCGCTTCGAAAGCCCTCAACGCATTGAGGGAAGGGAGTTTTCTTGGCATTAGTTTTTCTAATCAGAAGGTAAACAAAGTATTGCTTGTTCAGCATATTGTACCGAACATAAAATAATCCTTGCATATTTATGCTGACCGGGGAAATCCAATGGCAACAACTTATTTTCTCGTGACTGTGTCGGTCTTTTTCTGGGCGGCCAACTTCGTTCTGGCCGGCCCCGTCCTTGCCGACCTGCCACCTCTATGGGCAGCATCCCTGCGTTTCTTGCTGGGCGCGACCCTGATGATCGCAATCGCCGGATTCAGGCGGGAGGATCTGAAAGGGCTGCTGAGCCGTCACGCCGGAACCTACCTGCTTCTCGGCACGGTGGGCATCGCTGCCTTCAACCTGTTCTTCTTTTATGCGCTGCGCATAACTTCCGCCGCCAATGCGGCGCTCATTATGGCGACCAACCCCCTGCTGACCACACTGCTGGCTGCTTTCCTGCTCGGGGAGAAGCCGACCATGCGTCATCTTGCCGCCCTTCCCGTCGCCCTTGCCGGGGTTGCCGTGGTGATTTCCGGCGGAAATCTCGCTTCCTTCAGCATATCGAGAGGGGACTTGTTGATGCTGGCTGCGAATGCTTCGTGGGCGCTCTACAACGTGCTGGGGAGAAAGTACATGCCGAAGGGGTCCGCATTGGGCAATACCTCGCTTGTCATGGCGGCGGGCGCCGCGGTGCTTTTCGGCGCGGCAATGGCAAGCGGCGCGCACATGGGTGAACTGGGTGCCAGGGCGGCCATGGCGCTCGCCGTCATGGCGGTGGGCGGGACCGTCTTCGCCTATCTTTTCTGGAGCATGGGCATCATGCGACTGGGAGCTGCCCGCACTGCAATCTTTATCAATCTTGTTCCGGTTTTCGCCATGCTGATCGAGGGGGCGCTCGGCACATCTCCCACGGCAGCGCAACTGGCGGGAGGGCTCCTTGTCCTTTGCGGCATTTCGATAACGATGTTTCCTTCTCTGCGCACGGCTTGAAGAAGCCATTTTCCCCATCTATAACCTTAAGGGGGGATGGAGAATAACCATTATGGGGTATCGCCGTACTCCCTTTCGTATGCCAGCATTAAACGAATCAGGCAAAGCTTGGAGGTCGGGATGGCACTGGTCAGTCCGCACGGCGGCGGTCCCCTGAACCCCCTTCTTCTGGAAGGGGATTCGCTCTCGGAGGAGAGAAAAAGGGCGGGGGGATTGCCGAAAGTCAGGGTGAGCTCGCGCGAGAAGGGCGATCTCGTCATGCTCGGCATAGGCGGTTTCACGCCGCTCGATGGTTTCATGACTCGTGCGGACTGGTCTAGCGTATGCGATGGCATGAAAACGGCCAACGGGCTTTTCTGGCCGATACCGATCACACTTTCGGTGGATCGCGATACGGCGCATTCGATCAGGACCGGTTCCGACATCGCCCTCGTCGATCCGGACGATGAGGACATCCTGGCGATCCTTTCCGTCACTGAAAAATACGAAATCGACAAGGCGCACGAATGCGCGACCGTTTTCGGCACGACGGACATCGAGCATCCCGGCGTCAGGATGGTGATGGAGCAGGGCGAGGTGAACCTCGCAGGCCGGGTCAAGGTGCTTTCCCAGGGCGGCTTCCCCGAGAAATACGGTTCCCTTTTCATGTCCCCGGGGGAAACCAGGGCGCTTTTCGAATCCATGGGCTGGAGCCGGGTCGCGGCCTTCCAGACCCGAAATCCCATGCACCGCTCCCACGAATATCTCGCCAAGGTGGCGATCGAAGTCAGCGACGGCGTGCTGATCCACTCCCTGCTCGGGCAGCTGAAACCCGGCGACATTCCCGCAGACGTCAGGACTAAGGCGATTTCCGTGCTCGCCGAGAATTATTTCGTGGAAAAGACCATCGTTCAGGCAGGCTATCCGCTCGACATGCGCTATGCAGGCCCGAGGGAAGCCCTGCTGCACGCGCTTTTCCGCCAGAACTATGGCTGCTCGCATCTCATCGTCGGGCGCGACCATGCCGGCGTGGGCAGCTATTACGGCCCTTTCGATGCGCACCACATCTTCGACAAGATTCCCAAAGGGTCGCTCGAGACCCAGCCGCTCAAGATAGACTGGACCTTCTGGTGTTACCGCTGCGGCGGGATGGCTTCTGCCCGCACCTGCCCGCACGGGGATGCCGACCGCCTGCTGCTCTCCGGAACCAAACTCAGAAAGATGCTCTCGGAGGGGAGCGAAGTGCCTGCAGAATTCAGCCGGCCGGAAGTGCTGGAAGTGTTGCGCGCCTATTATGCCGGGCTCGCCGAACATGAGAAAGTGGAAGTGAAGCTGAGCGGCCATTCCGCACGCTAGAAAACACCCCCTTTGATGGGGGAGGGCCGGGGATGAATGATAGCTTGAGTTTAAAATTTTGAGGAGAACCTGATGTTCACAAGCAACCCCTTTGCCGAACTTTCGGAAGTGATATCACCCGCAATTATGCAGGGCTATATCCTTTTAATGGTTCTTTTGGTCATGGGCGGGACCATACTCGACATGATGCACAAGAAAAGCGCGCAGTACTTTTTCGAAAATGCGAAAAAAGCGCAGAAGAGCGCAAAGCGGTCAGTGGGTGCTGGAGAAAAAGCATCGATTGCCGCTTCAGTGGTGGCGAAAGAAATATTAACTTCCGGCGAATTCAGCAACCCGAGACGCAGGCTTTCCCATCTGTTGACCATGTACGGATTCATCATTTTCGCTGCGACTACAGCGGTCATGATTTTTGGCTATCCCACGAAGGCTGCGCCCACGCCTGCCTTGCTGCCACAGCTATGGCATATCGGTGCACTGATGCTGGCCGCAGGGGGTTACTGGTTCTGGTTTGCTATCCGCGTTGATGTGTCTGCGGAAGGCCTTCCATGGTTTCGGTTCGAGCGTGCGGATTTATTCATTGTTTCGCTTCTTGCCACCTCGACTTTCGCTTTGATCTGGTCATTCACGGGCGGCGGATTAACCATATTCTTTGCCTTATTTATCCTCTCAAGCACAGTTCTCTTCGGCGGCGTTTACTGGTCCAAGTTCGCCCACATGTTCTTCAAGCCTGCCGCGGCTTACCAGAAAAAAATTACCAGGGCCGACGGTTCTCGGGAGAATCTGCCTCCCGACTATGATTTGACGGATCCCGAAGTGCAGCGAAAGTTTCCGGATATTCCCCTGTACATGGGCAAGAATCCGCCGAACATGGGGCTTTGCATCAAGGCTGAAAGACCAAACCACTACTGACGCTGACTTGACTATTATCTATAGGAAATAGAGGAATATATTATGCCAACCTTCGTATATATGACGCGTTGTGATGGTTGTGGAGAATGCGTTGACATCTGTCCATCCGACATCATGCACATCGATAAGAAGCTGCGTCGTGCCTACAACATCGAACCCAACATGTGCTGGGAATGTTATTCCTGCGTAAAAGCCTGTCCGCATCAGGCGATCGATGTGCGCGGTTATGCCGACTTCGCTCCGCTTGGACACAGTGTTCGAGTGCTCCGTGACGAAGAGAAAGGCACCATAGCGTGGCGAATCAAGTTTCGCAACGGTAAAAAGGATATGGAGTTGTTGGCGCCCATCACGACCAAGCCCTGGGGCAAGCATATTCCCAAGCTGGCCGATCAGCCCGCTCCAAGCCAGGAGATGCGCGACAGCCAGCTGTTGTTTAACGAGCCTAAATACATCCGTATGGATGAAGGTGGTTTGCATACGCTGGAATCCAATGGCCTGGAAATCAAAGAGGGGGTGCAATACTAAAATGGGCTACCAGACAATTATTGAAGACAATATCGACATCCTGGTTGTGGGTGCCGGCCTGGGCGGCACGGGTGCGGCATTTGAAGCGAGATACTGGGGGCAGAACAAGAAGATCGTCATCGCCGAAAAGGCAAACATCATGCGCTCCGGTGCGGTAGCCCAGGGCCTGTATGCGATCAACTGTTACATGGGTACACGCTTTGGCGAGAACAATCCCGAAGATCATGTGCGCTATGCACGTATCGACCTGATGGGTATGGTGCGTGAAGACTTGCTGTTTGACATGGCGCGCCACGTAGACTCCACTGTGCATAATTTTGAAGAATGGGGTCTTCCCATCATGCGCGACGAGAAGAAGGGTTCGTTTCTGCGTGAAGGGCGCTGGCAGATCATGATTCATGGTGAATCCTACAAGCCTATCGTTGCTGAAGCGGCCAAGAAGTCAGCGGACAAGGTTTTCAACCGCATCTGTGTGACTCATCTCCTGATGGACGAATCCAAGGAAAACCGTGTTGCCGGTGCCGTGGGCTTCAATGTTCGCACGGGAAACTACCATGTGTTCAAGTCCAAGACCGTTATCTGTGGTGCCGGTGGCGCTTCGAACATCTTTAAGCCGCGTTCTATTGGCGAAGGTGCGGGTCGTGTCTGGTATGCTCCGTGGTCTTCGGGTTCTGCATACGGCCTGATGATTGAAGCCGGTGCAAAGATGACGCAAATGGAAAACCGTATCGTGCTGGCTCGATTCAAGGATGGTTACGGTCCGGTAGGCGCTTACTTCCTGCATCTTAAGACCTATACCCAGAATGCGTACGGCGAAGAGTACGAGTCCAAGTGGTTCCCTGCGCTGCAGCAAATGGTAGGCAAGGAATACCTGGACCCGGAAGTCTCCCACAGAACCCATCGCCCCATCCCGACCTGCCTGCGCAACCACGCCATCATCTCCGAGGTGAATGCCGGTCGTGGCCCCATTCACATGGTCACCATGGAAGCCTTCCAGGATCCTCATCTTGAGGAGATCGGTTGGCACAACTTCCTGGGCATGACTGTTGGCCAGGCGGTGCTTTGGGCAGCCACAGACGTCGACCCCAAGTACGAAAATCCTGAACTGACCACCTCAGAACCCTATGTCATGGGCTCGCATGCAACCGGTTGCGGTGCCTGGTGTTCGGGCCCTGAAGATGTGTCTCCCCCCGAGTACTTCTGGGGCTACAACAGAATGACGACCGTTGAAGGTCTGTTCGGTGCCGGGGACGCGGTAGGCGGTACGCCTCACGCCTTCTCTTCGGGCTCATTCACTGAAGGTCGTCTGGCTGCCAAGGCTGCCTGCAAATACATCGACGACGGCAAGGCGGAGGGCATCCGTGTTTCCGATGCTCAGATCAATCGCCGCAGGGAACAGATCTACAAGCCGCTGGAAACTTACCGCGTTTTCAGCAACGAAGTGGTTGCCGGTACCGTCAACCCCAACTTCATCAATCCAAGACAGGGTCTTGATCGTTTGCAGAAGCTGATGGATGAGTACTGTGGCGGTTTTGGCGTTAACTACATGACCAACGACAAGCTTCTGAACATCGGTCTCAAGAAAATGTATATTCTGGGGCAGGATCTGGAAAAAGTCGCCGCTTCGGATATACACGAGCTATTGCGCGCATGGGAGCTGAAGCATCGTTTCCTGACTTCCGAGAGTGTATTCCAGCACACGCTGTTCCGTAAGGAGACACGCTGGCCGGGTTACTACTACCGTGGCGATGCAATGAAGCTGGATGATGAGAACTGGCATGTACTGACAGTCTCTCGTCGTGATCCGGGAACAGGTGAGTACACGATGGAAAAAGCACCGCTCTACCATCTGGTAGGTGATGTAGAGAAAGCGCCGCCAGTAGAGCATCATTAAAAGCAAATGCAGGCTTGATTTGCCCGTGTTGTAAAACCAGGCCTGCGAAATTGCGATAACTTGCGAGTGTATTCATAGAGGACCGGCATATTTTATGCTGGTCCTTTTCATATATTACGCAAGGATGGAAAATTTAAAAAACATGATGTTTTTTAATGGGATATGGTGGATGAATATTGTTGACAAGACAGATGAAGAGATTTTGGAAATCGCAAATTCCATGTGGGCGGATTTGGTTAAATACTCGAATGAAGGCAACTACGGTGCTTTCACGCGTAATTTTTCCAGCTCTTTTATTGCGGGTGCCAATGAAGTTGAAATGGGTAAGCAGTTTGCAAGAAGCGAACTTGCGAAAAACCTGTCGC
>JAJZPK010000148.1 GCA_021811205.1 Pseudomonadota bacterium | reverse complement strand
GCGCCAGGTTCTTGACCGTGTTGAAGCCGAGATAGACGATGGAGCGATTGATGGACGTGATCTTGGAGGGCAGGCTGTAGTATGGGGAATTCAAGACCTTGAGGATCTTGGCCGTCATCACCGGGTCTTTTTCGATGATGGCGGCAATGTCCTTGGCATCGCAATCGATGTTTTTCGCAAGCTCCAGAACCTTTTGCACGCTTTTCGGGAAAGCGGGCATCTTGTCCGCTGCAGCGTCGAATTTCCGGATCAGGTCCTCTGAATGAGCCTGCATGTCAGACGGCCTGCTTCAGGCTGGCTGCGATGAAGTCGTCGAGATCTCCGTCGAGGACAGCCTGGGTGTTGCCGACTTCGTAATTGGTGCGCAGATCCTTGATGCGCGACTGGTCGAGCACATAGGAGCGGATCTGGTGTCCCCAGCCGATATCGCTCTTGGTGTCCTCCAGTGCCTGCTTCTCCTCGTTCTTCTTCCTGAGCTCAGCTTCGAAAAGCTTCGCTTTCAGCATGCTCATCGCCTCTGCCCGGTTCTTGTGCTGGGAACGATCATTCTGGCACTGTACCACGATATTGGTCGGAATATGCGTGATGCGAATGGCGGAATCGGTCTTGTTGATGTGCTGTCCGCCCGCGCCGGACGCCCTGAACGTGTCTACCCTGAGATCGGCCGGATTGATCGTGATCTCTATGGAATCGTCCACTTCAGGATAGACGAACACGCTGGCGAAGGAAGTGTGTCGCCGGTTTCCCGAATCGAAGGGGGATTTTCTCACCAGGCGATGCACGCCTGTTTCCGTCCTCAGATAGCCATAGGCATATTCGCCTTCGACTTTCAGCGTGGCGCTTTTGATTCCGGCGACTTCCCCTTCGGATTCTTCCAGTACTTCAACCTTGAAGCTTTGTTTTTCGCAGTACTTGAGGTACATGCGTTCGAGCATGGCGGCCCAGTCCTGAGCCTCCGTTCCGCCCGAGCCTGCCTGGATGTCGACGAAGCAGTTGTTGGGATCCATGGGGTTGGAGAACATGCGCCTGAATTCGAGTGCCTCGACCCAGGACGCGATGTTCAGGGAATCCTGGTCTATGGCCTCGAGCGTGGCGTCGTCCGCTTCTTCTTCGGCCATCTCGAAAAGCGTCTGCGCGTCTTCGAGCGATGTGCCTATTTTTTTCAGATTGAGGACGATTTCTTCCAGGGACTTCCTTTCCTTGCCGAGTTCCTGGGCTTTCTTGGGATCTTCCCAGACAGCGGGATCTTCGGCGAGTCTCGAAACTTCGGTCAGCCGCTCTTCCTTGGCATCGTAGTCAAAGATACCTCCGTAATTCGGATTCGCGCGCTTTGAGATCCTGCAGGCGGTTCGAGATGGCGTTGATCTTTTCGGCTTCCATTCTGTTTTCCCTGATGATTCACAAATCCTTGATTATACATGATGCATGAACGCGAGGGCCAGGGCGATGCCTGCAGCCACAGACAGCATCCCGCCGGTGCAGCGTTTTCCCAGAGCCATCCCGCCTATGGAATAGACCAGGCCGAGTTTGAAGCCGATATTCGAGATGACTGCGATGCTGATTGCAGTTGCGGCTTCAAGGCCGTGCATCTTGCCGAGCGCAAGCAGCCTCAGGCTGGAAAGGGTGATGGCGTCGACATCGGTAAGACCGGAGGCGAGCGCGAGAGCATAGAGTCCATAGCTTCCCGCGTAGCCCGAGATCCACGCGGAAGCGAACAGCACGACTGCATAGAGCAGTCCGAAGCCGAGAGCGGTCCTTATTTCGGCAGGATTGCCTATCTGGGGCATGACCTGCGCGTTCTTTTCCAGGAGCTTCCCATACCAGTAGGCGGCGCTGGCGAGGCCGAATGCCAGGCCTGTTGCAAGCATGGGCAGAATCTTGGGCAGTATCGCGGGAAAGACAATGGAACATTCCACGGCGAGTCTGGGCAGCACCATCAGGTTGGCGAGCAGGATGACGACGACGGCGAGCTGGATGATTTTCGGGTTTCCCCTGTTGTTGCGCGCGTAGGCGAGACTGGTCGCCGTGCTCGATACAAGTCCCCCCAAGAGTCCGAGCAAGGGGGCGCCGTAACGCTCTCCGACGATGCGCAAGGCGACATAGCCGGAGAAACTGATGCCGGAAACCAGTACCACCATCAACCAGATCTGATGCGGATTGATGGCATTGTAAGGGCCATAGTTTTTGTCCGGCAGGATGGGCAGGATGATGAAGGTCAGGACGGAAAGTTGCAGCATGGAAATCAGATCGCGCCGGGTGAGACTTTGCGTGATGCCGCGCAATTCGCTTTTGTAATAAAGCAGGATGGTCGTCGTGATGGCGAGCATCACGGCGAGCGTCGCATAGCCGTACCAGACGAGCGCGCCCAGGCCATAGCACATCACGATCGCGGCGACGGTGGTCGTGCCCGGATCATCCTCCGGATTCCTGTCCTTGAGGTAGGCGGCAACCGTCATGAAGCCGACGATCAGAAATCCCGCGAAGAGGATCCAGGGCGAATGTGTCTCGTTCGAAAGCAGGCCCGATATCGTGCCGAACAGCGCGACCAGCGCGAAGGTTCGGAGCCCTGCTTTCGCAGCCGGGCTCCGTTCGCGCTCGAGTCCGATCAAGAGCCCTATGCCCAGGCTCTTGACGAAGGCCGGCAGGTGTTCCAGGCCGTTTTCATGCAGGAAAGAAAAGTCCATATTTCTGATACGATGACGGTTACATAAAATCCGCATTTGACATATTCTGTTTACATTATGCTGGTCAAATAGCTTCCATTCCAGTCGGGTTGATCAATGAAATTCAGAATTTGGCTCATTTTCGGGCTCCTTTTCTGTCAGGGGGTCAGAGCTTCAGGCCTGGCCGATCCTTTTTCGACGGAAGGCATGACTTCCGCGTCACCCTGCAGCTTCACCGATCGAGGAGCTTTACCGCTCGCCCTGGCAGACGTCGTCGAGCGCGCCTTGTGCAACAATCCGCAAACACGCTCGGCCTGGGCCAATGCCAAGGCGCAGGCAGCCCAGGTGGGAATTGCGAAAAGCGCCTATTTGCCGACATTGAGCGCAAGCGCCAATTCGAGTGAGAACAGGGATTCATCGATTCTGAGCCGGCTTCAGGGGGCCGGCAATTCGGCATACAGCCAGACCAGCACGACTCTTTCGCTCTCCTATCTGCTTTACGATTTCGGTGCAAGGCGCGCTGCGCTGGATAATGCGAAGGATACGCTGGCCGCCTTGAACGCCACGCGCGATGCAACCATACAAAGCGTTTTCCTGTCGGCGCTCAATGCCTATTACCAGCTTTTCTCGAGCCGCGCTTCGGTCGATTCAGCCCTGGAATCCGAAAAATCCAGCCTGGAAGCCTTCAATGCGGCCGAGAGCCGCTACAAGATCGGCACAGCGACGCTCGCCGACGTGTTGCAGGCGAAAACCGCCTACGTCCAGGCTGCGCTCAACCGGA
Organism: Pseudomonadota bacterium; assembly: GCA_021811205.1. Next base: position 2,967 of record JAJZPK010000148.1, on the reverse strand, counting down.
TCACATCCCAGGGAAACGAGAAGACTGCAGAAGGCGTGCTGGCCAACGCGATGGGGATGGATGCGAACAGCACGCTCGTGGTTCTTCCTCCTGTTGCCATGCCCGACAAGCATTTCGAGCAGAACGTGAACAGGCTGATCGATGAAGCCAAGGCTTCTCGCCCCGATCTGAAGGCGGCTCAGGCGCAGGTCGAGGCGGCCAGAGCCAATGTGGATGCGGCGCGAGCGACCGGCATGCCGACCATCACCCTGTCGGCAGGGCGGAACATCACGCATTCGAGCATATACGACCCATATCGGAACAATTCGCTGGCCGTGAGCGTGAACATCCCGATTTTTACCGGTTTCAATACCACCTACCAGATCAGGCAGGCAGAAGCCAGGGTCGAGGCAACGAGCGCAGATCTGGACAAGATCGTGCAGCAGGTGTCCCTGGACGTTTGGAAGGCCTATTATGCCCTCGTCACGGCAACCGAAACATTGAAGTCGACGCAGGCACTGTTCAATAGCGCGACGCAATCCGAGAAAGTGGCGCTCGGACGCTACAAGGCGGGCGTGGGCACGATCATCGATCTTCTGACGGCTGAGTCGGCTCTGGCCAGCGCAAGGCAGCAACGCGTGCAGGCGACGTACAACTGGCAGATAGACAAGGCGAGCCTGGCCCAGGCCGTGGGCGAATTGGACGAGATTCCCAAGAAAGTCGAGTGATCCATGCGCAATAAAATCATTTTGCTGATTATCCTGTTGATGATCCTGGGTGGCGGCTATTACGCCTGGAAGAAAACCAGGACGATACCCGTCTCGCAGCAATACAAGACTGTCGCGATCGAGCGAGGGGATCTCACACAGACTGTTTCCGCAAACGGCACCCTGAATCCGGTCATACTGGTCAATGTGGGCACACAGGTTTCCGGAACCGTGAAGAAGCTTTACGTGGATTACAACGACAGGGTGAAGGCGGGGCAGGTGCTCGCCGAACTCGATCCTGCGCTTTTCAATGCGCAGGTCGGCCAGAGCCGCGCGAATCTCGCCAATGCCAAGGCGAGCCTGAAGCTCGATACGGCCAATGAGGCGAGGTCGCGCGCGCTCTACAAGGAAGGCTATATTGCGAGGCAGGATATGGATACGGCCGTTCAGGCGAAAGAATCGGCGCGGGCGCAGGTCAATCTGGCACAGGCCCAGCTCAAGCGAGACCTCACCAACCTGAATTATTCCATCATCCGCTCGCCTGTTTCCGGGGTGGTCATCGACAGACAGATCGATGTCGGTCAGACGGTTGCGGCGAGCTTCCAGACCCCGACGCTGTTCAGGATCGCCCAGGATTTGCGCAACATGCAGATCGATTCGAACTATGCCGAGGCCGACATCGGCCACATCAGGATGGGGCAGGATGCACGCTTCACGGTGGATGCCTTTCCCGGGCGCATCTTCAGCGGCAAGGTGTCTCAGGTGAGGCTGAACGCGACCGTCCAGCAGAATGTCGTGACCTACGATGTGGTTGTCTCTGTGGACAATCCAGAACAGATTCTGAAGCCGGGCATGACGGCCTACGTCAACATCGTCGTCGCAGTGCGGAAGCATGTGCTGCTTTTGCCCAATGCAGCCTTGCGCTTCAAGCCGGAAGGGGAGAAGAAGGTGGGGAAGAAGGCGGGAGAAGCGCTCGTTTACGTGATCCGCTCGGGCCGACTTGTCCCGGTTTCGGTCAAAACGGGAATCACGGACAACAGGATGACCGAGATCACGGGCGGCGATATCAGGTCGGGCGATCTCGTGGTGACCGGTTCTGCGAAGGCTGCCGAAGGCGGGACGCAGAGTTCCTTCAGGATGAGAATGCTTTGATGGATCCAGTCATCCGGATCGAGAATCTGCAGAAGGAATACAAAACGGACGCAGGTCCGGTGCCTGTCCTGAAAGGCATCGATCTGGCCATTCATCCGGGGGAGTTCCTTGCGATCATGGGGCCTTCGGGTTCCGGGAAATCCACATTCATGAACATACTCGGGTGTCTCGATGTGCCAACCGCCGGAAAATATTTTCTCAGCGGAAGGGATGTCGGCACCCTCAATTCGGACCAGTTGGCGAGGCTCAGGAACGAAGTCATCGGTTTCGTCTTCCAGGGATTCAACCTGCTCCCCAGAGCGAATCTCGAAGACAATGTCGCGCTTCCTCTCGTCTACTGCAATGTGCAGAAGGCGGAGCGGATTGAACGTGCGAGAAGCATGCTGGACAAGGTGGGGCTCGGCAAATATCCGGAATCGTTTCCCAATCAGATATCGGGCGGACAGCAGCAGCGCGTCGCAATCGCACGTGCGCTCGTCAATCGACCCGAGCTGATACTGGCCGACGAGCCCACGGGGAACCTGGATACGAAGACGAGCGGGGAGATCATGCATCTATTCAGGCAGCTCAACGAGGAGGGTATCACGATCGTGCTGGTGACGCACGAGCCCGACATTGCGACTTATGCCAGAAGGCTCGTGAAATTCCTGGACGGCAAACTGATCTACGACGGCGAGGTGTCGGAGGCCCATACATGACCATGCAGATGCTGATCGAAGCATGGCGGGCGATGGGCGCGAATCGCCTGCGCACCTTCCTCACCATGCTCGGCATGGTGATCGGCGTGAGCGCTGTCGTGCTGATGCTGGCCATCGGGCAGGGGGCGCAATATTCGGTTGATCAATCCATATCGTCAATGGGAAGCAACCTGTTCATCATCCTGTCCGGTTCTTCCACGAGCGGAGGCTTGCGGATGGGTTCGGGGGCGATACCGACATTGACCGTCGCCGATGCCCAGGCGATAGGCGAACTCCCTGAAATTTCGGCCGTAGCCCCAGCTGTGCCCGGCATTGCCCAGGTCGTATACGGGTCGAACAACTGGAGCACTTCCGTCTACGGCACGACACCGGCTTATCTCACTGTGCGCAACTGGACGGTGGCCAAGGGCTACCCTTTTACCGACTCGGAC
>JAJZPK010000147.1 GCA_021811205.1 Pseudomonadota bacterium | reverse complement strand
GCCACATCTAAATCTGGTGGAGGGGGAAGGATTCGAACCTTCGAAGGCAGAGCCGTCAGATTTACAGTCTGATCCCTTTGACCGCTCGGGAACCCCTCCGGAGCGAAACCGTCTATTCTAATGAGCTTGCCCGGCATTGTCAAAGTCGTTTTGGAATTTTCTGAGAATATTTCCACCGCAAGGGCATTGTCATTTGCATGCAATAGGGTGAAAATCGGGCGAACAGCATTCACAACGAAAAGCTCGCCCATGCCGAACAGAATGCGCAGCACCTATCTTTCTATCGAGGAAATCACTCCAGGGATGACGCTCGCAAGGCCGCTCGCCATAACGGAAAAACGCATTTTACGCTACATGTTGCTCGAAGGACACCAACTCACCGAAGACAACATCAGGCAGCTTGCCTCTCACCATGCCGAAGCGGTATGCGTCTGGCTGGCCGACGAGCGCACCGATGAGGAAATTGCCGGGAGCTGCGCACAAACGGAATCGAAGCTTCGTGAAATTTTTGCGCATGCCGATCTTGACCAGCCTATCATGGCCGCACTCTTCAACCGCATCCGCACGCATCTCTCAAGATAAATGGTCATCTCGAAAGGACAGGTGCTCGATACCGCCCAAAAACTCCCGGTTTTTCCGCGCATCGTCAACGAAATCCTGCATACCATCGACGACCCCAATTTCAACTTCAACGCGCTGGTGAAGCACGTCAGCCACGATCCCGTCCTGACCGGGCAAGTTTTCTCGATTGCCAATCAGGCAGCCACCCATATTCACCATGACCTGCAAATCAATGATCTTTACAAGGCCACGTCCCTGGTCGGCGTCATGAAACTGCAGAAAATGGTCATTCTGGCCTCGATATCCAATCACTTCGAAGGCGCGTCAAGCGGCGATCTGCCTGAAATGCTTTGGGAGCGCAGCCTGGCAACCGGCCTGTGCGCCCAGCATGTCGCCGCATTCTCGGGAATTTCTGACGGTACGGCGCTGATTGCAGGTCTCCTGCACAATGTCGGCAAGCTCTGGCTCCACCGCTTCCTGCCGCAAGATTATCGTTCCGTTCTGGAACAGCAGGAACAGTCGTCCGCTCACCCATGCCAAATCGAGCGGGAAGCGTTCGGCATCGATCACGCGGTGATCGGAAGCTGGCTCGCGGAATTCTGGTCACTCCCCCCCCTGATCGTGGATGCGATCCTGCATTATTGCGACCCGGACAAGGGGGAAGGGAACCCTTATGCCGATGCGGTGCATGTGGCTGAAGTGATCGGCAACGCCCTCGACCTCGCACCTGATTCCCATGTCACGTATATTTCGGAAGGCGCTTGCGAGAGGCTCGGGCTGTCCTGGGATGAGCGCAGCGATGATCTGTTCGGCACGATCGAAGCCTCAATCCGCTTGCTCGAAAGAGAACTCCTCATTTCCCATCCAGTCCAGGTTGCCGACTGAATCGGTGCGGCCTGCAACAAGCCATTCCTGAAGGCGTTCGGCATGCATGGGTTTGGCGATGCCGTATCCCTGCGCCTTGTCGCACCCGAGTTTGAGCAGCAAACTGCCATGTTCGGCACTCTCCACTCCTTCCGCAATCAAATCCAGATCGAAGATTTTCGCCAGGCTGATCACTCCTTCGATCACGGCAAGATCCTCCCTGTCCTCGATCATGTCCCGGACGAAGCTCTGGTCTATCTTCAGCGTGTCGACCGGCAAATGCCTCAGATAGGCGAGCGAAGAGTAGCCTGTTCCGAAATCGTCCAGAGACAGCATCACACCGAGTGCCTTGCATTCGCCGAGGACCTGCTTGACGAGGCGTATATCCTGAAGCGCCGTGCTCTCCAACACCTCGAGTTCGAGGTGTTTTGGCTCGATGTTGGGATATCGATCAATCGCGGCCTTGAGCTTGGCGGAGAATCCTGGCTCGTGAAGCTGCTCCGAGGCAACATTCACGCTCACCTCGATTTCGATGCCGTCCTCGTGCCATGATGACACCTGGCGCAGTGCTTCCCCGATCACCCAGTCGCCTATTCTGACGATGAGATCGGATCCTTCGGCAAAAGGCAGAAACTCGACAGGAGGAAGCAGTCCTTTTTCGGGATGGTTCCATCGGATCAGCGCCTCCACGCCGAACAACCTTCCCGTCCTGAGATTCACTTTGGGCTGATAATAAAGGCAGAGTTCTTGCCTATCAATGGCTTGCGCGATCCTGTCTCGCATTTGGAAGCCGATCCTTGCCGTGAGATCCATGTTGACGTCGAAAATGCGATAGCAGTTTCTTCCCGACTGTTTCGCCTGATACATCGCCATGTCGGCATGCCGGATCAGCGCATCGGCATCCGCGTCATTCTGGGGAAAAAGCGTCACGCCTATGCTCGACGAAATCAAGGCATCCTGCCCGTCGAGGGAAATCGGTCTCCTGATTTCGTTCATGATCCGGGCAATGCATTGCCGCATCTCTTCGACCGAGGAAACATCCAGGAGAATCACGAACTCGTCCCCCCCCAGTCTCGATACCGTGTCCCCGGCCCGGACCGAAGAAACGAGCCTTGCCGATACTTCCCTGATGAGCACATCCCCTGAAGCGTGTCCGTACTGATCATTGATCTGCTTGAAGCCGTCCAGATCGAGAAACAGGATAGCCAGCATGCGGCCGGTCCGCTTCGCTGATGCCATCGCCTGGCGCATCCTGTCACGCAGCAGTGAGCGGTTCGGCAACCCGGTGAGGGGATCATGCCAGGCCTGCCTGGCGATTTCCGTCCTTGTCCTCAGGCTTTGTACGCCGTATGCGAGATCGTCGGACAACTGCATCAACAGATCGGTCTCTTCCTTGTCGAAAGCGTCCTGTTCCGAAGCATAGATATTCAGCACCCCGCCCGTCACCCCGCCCGTCTTGAGCGGCAGCGCGATCATCGAGGCATAACCGCGCCTGACGGCTTCCTTGCGCCATGGCTTGAAGAGCGGATCCAGCATCAGGTTGCCGATCACCACGGCATCTCCCGTGCGCACTGCCATGCCGACCGGACCGCTTCCAGCTTCGTCTTCATCCCAGGAAAACCGTCCCGTTTCGAGATAGCCGTCGTCGAACCCTGCACTGGCCACGGGAATGATGTCCTTCGATGCACTCTGCGCCAGGCCCACCCACGCAAAACGGTATCCGCCGCGCTTCACCAGGATGCCGCAGAATTCATGCAGCAACTCGGTTTCAAGATTGGCGCGCACCATGGATTTGTTGCATTCGCTGATTGCCTGGAGCGCCCTGTGCGCACGTTTGAGATTTGCTTCGGAACGCTCTGCCTCCCTTTTCTTCTCTTCCAGGGAATATGCAAGCGCCTGTTTCTCGAACTGGTTGTTCAGCGAATCGAGCAGCACCCTGTAGGCATTTTGCGCCATCAAATAGAGCGAAATGGCAAATGCGGAGAAAAGCAGAGCGAGACCGAGCATGACGCTGCTCCACGTATCGAAAGCAGCGAACACAAGGCGCAAGGCAAAAATGAAGCCGGCGGGCAAAAAATAGGCGTTGAACGCAGGCCTGTAGACCGACCATGAAGACACGGCCCCTGCCAGCATTCCGCTCACGACGAGCAACAGGTAACACTGATAGACGACCGAACCCTCCGGAAACAGGGCTGCGCCCATCCCGCCCCAGAGAAAACCTGAAAACAATGAAGTCGTTATCGAAAAGCGACGCCATAATTCCAGCCTGCTTCCGCTTTCCTTCCTGTAGACATGGAGGTAATAAAATCGCAGCAGCGATAGCGCGATGATGGACATGCACCAGACAACGAGCCTGACTTCAGGGACAACACCCCAAAGCACGATCATGCTGACTGCGGCCACAAGTATATTGATCGAGTAGACGACCGGCGCACGCGTGAAAAGAATCCTGAGCTGTTCAGCCAGGATATGCTGCATCTGTTTGTCCGGAGCGTTGAATATCACTCTCTAGTCATCAGGCTTTCGAAATGTGATCGAGATTACTTTATTGCGGGAAGTTAATCAAATCTTTCCATGACATGAGGCGCTCTCCGAATTTTTCATTTGCATGCAACAAAAAAAAAATAGCATGGTCCAATCAGATTCTCGCCAAATCCCAGACAAAAAATCGAATATGTCCGAAAAAATCGAGCTCGCTGCCGAACCTTCCCTTCCGAAGAACAGTTTTTCCACAAACGAGATCAAGCAGGATCTCTACAAGCGACTGACCGGTGCAGTCGGCAAGGACCATCAGGTTGCCACCGACCGTGATTGGCTTTACACCACCGCCTATGCGCTCAGAAACCAGCTCATCAACAGGCGCATCGAAACCAAGCGCAATTTCAAGATGCAGGATGCGAAGCAGGTCTATTATTTCTCCATGGAATTCCTCATGGGCAGAACCTTGATGAACAGCCTGCAGCACCTGGGCTGCGAACGCGAGTACCGCTCGGCGCTGCAGGAATTGGGCATCGATCTCGATGACTTGAGTGAAGCGGAGTACGACGCAGCGCTCGGCAACGGCGGATTGGGAAGGCTCGCCGCCTGCTTCATGGATTCGATGACCACGCTCAATCTGCCCGGTTACGGCTATGGCATCCGCTACGAATACGGCATGTTTTCCCAGCACATCGAGGACGGCAGGCAGGTCGAGCATCCGGACAACTGGCTCCGCTACGGCAACCCCTGGGAATTCCAGCGTACGGAAGTGCTGTATCGCGTCAGCTTCAATGGAAAGGTGTCTGCCCTGGAAGACGAGGAAGGGACGCTCAGGCACCACTGGCTGGACAGCGACGACGTGCTGGCCATGGCTTACGATACGCCCATTCCGGGCCACGACACCGACATGGTCAACAACCTCAGGCTCTGGTCTGCCCATGCAACCCGCGAGTTCGATCTGCACTACTTCAACGAAGGGAATTATGTCAAGGCGGTCGAAAAGAAGAACGAATCCGAGAACATATCCAAGGTGCTTTACCCGGACGATTCGACCGCGGTCGGGCACGAGCTGCGCCTCAAGCAGCAGTATTTTCTCGTGAGCGCATCCCTGCAGGATATTCTCGCCCATTACCTGGAAAACCACACCAGCCTGGAGAATCTCCCGGACAAAATCGCCATCCAGCTGAACGATACCCATCCGTCCATCGCCATTGCCGAACTGATGCGCATCCTGATCGACGTACACCACATGGATTGGCAAGACGCGTGGTGCATCACGACGCGCACATTTTCCTACACGAACCACACCCTGATGCCGGAAGCGCTCGAAACCTGGCCCGTGGAGTTCTTCGAACGCATTCTTCCCCGTCACCTTCAGATCATCTACGAAATCAATTACCGCTTCCTCAGGGATGTCATGCACCATTATCCGGGCGACACGGATATCCTGAAGCGCATGTCCATCATCGACGAAACCGGATCAAAGCGGATCAGGATGGCGCATCTTGCCATCGTCGGCAGCCACAAGGTCAACGGAGTGGCTGAGATCCATACCGAACTGATGAAAAAAACGATTTTTTCCGATTTCGAGCAATTCTATCCGGGCAAAATCATCAACCTGACCAACGGCATCACGCCGCGCCGCTGGCTGAACCAGGCCAACCCGCTGCTTTCCGCTCTCATCACGTCCGAGATCGGGGAAGGATGGATCAGCGACCTGAGCCAGCTCAAGAGACTGATCCCGCTTGCCGAAGACATGCGCTTCCGCAAGAAATTCTCGGACATCAAGCATGCGAACAAAATACGCTTCGCCGACCTGATGAAGGAGAAGCACGACATCGATCCCAATTCGCTTTTCGACGTCCAGATCAAGCGCATCCACGAGTACAAACGCCAGCTGCTCAACATTCTTCATGTCGTGACGCTTTACAACCGCATCAGGGACGGAGAAGAAACCGTGCCGCGCACCGTGATCTTCGGCGGGAAAGCTGCCCCAGGTTACGTCATGGCCAAGCTGATCATCAAGCTCATCAACGATGTGGCCGACATCGTCAACAACGATCCGGAAACGGCAGGCCGTCTCAGGGTCGTATTCATCCCCAATTACGGGGTATCTTCTGCGGAAAGCATCGTGCCTGCCGCCGACCTTTCCGAGCAGATTTCGACCGCAGGCACGGAGGCATCCGGCACGGGCAACATGAAACTGGCCTTGAACGGCGCGCTCACCATTGGTACCCTGGATGGCGCGAACATCGAGATCATGCGCGAAGTGGGCGCAGAAAACATTTTCATTTTCGGTCTTGATGCCGAGGGAGTCGATAAACTCAGGCAGAATGGATACCGTCCGTTCGACATCTATCAATCGGACATCGAACTGCGCAGGGTCCTGGACATGATCGGCTCGGGCTTCTTTTCAATCGACGAGCCCGACAGGTTCAAGCCCATAGTCGACGCCCTGCTGTACCAAGGGGACAATTTCATGCTGCTCGCCGATTATGCCGCCTATGTCGCCAAGCAAAGGGAAGTCGAATCCCTTTACATGAATCGGGAAGAATGGCTGAAACGGGCCATTCTGAATATTGCCAACATGGGGAAGTTCTCCAGCGACAGAAC